>NZ_JAUBRJ010000186.1:0-1263 GCF_036701805.1 Microcoleus sp. N3A4 | reverse complement strand
TATTATCACCTTAGAAGGAGGAATACTGAGTATTGATGATACAGTAATAGAAAAACCTTATAGCGACCCCAAAATCACAAAACTAATCGGTCGTTTTTGGTCTGGCAAATACCATAAAACGATGATAGGCTTAAACTTGATCGGGAGCATGTCACTTTTGCAATAAGTATTTATACTTGTGCAGTTTTTGGCGGTCTACCAATTAAGCCATTTAAGTAAGCACATCGATGAGCCAATACCTGCCCAATATGTTCTGATTTCCAACTTGCTCCAGATATTTTAATTCTTCTACCTATTTGCTTAATTCCTGATTCTACTGCCCCAGAACCAATCGAACAGATGTCATTTCTCTGGAAAACTTCGTAATTAATAATTCTTTCTTTATGCTTTTCTAAATACTTACAAAAATTAACTGCTGGCTTTTTCTTCAATTGTATGAATAGTGCTATTGCACTTTTTATATTTCCTTGCCATAACAGGGTAAGAGCATCTCAATCAAGCTTGACAAAAGGAGTTGAGAACAGTCATCATATAATCATTATTCATACAAGCCTGTTTGATTTTTTGACGAAGACTACGCTGCAATGTTTTCTCCTGATTAAGAGCGTTAAGTGCCATCCGTCTCAGGATGGCAAAATTACGAGGACTATGACCTGAACGAATCCGACATTTATCCTCATGGAACGTGACTTCTATTGTCCAATGAACTTGGTTTTCAATAGTCCAATGTTGACGAATGGCACGACCAAGAAGTTGAGCATCCGCAGGCAGAGAAGTTAGATAAAATTGGACTTCATGAGTCGTTTTGTTCCAAAGATGGCGGATTCTTTCAATAATGACGATGGTTTGCAGTCCCGACCATTGGTCTTGTTGATAAAGACCACCGAAAGCCTCTAAAGGAACAGCCCAAACATAACGTTTTTCAGTGCGATGGTGTCCCTTTTCAATTTGTTGGTTATAACTAACGTTAATCCCTTCAAAGTTATTACCTCTTCTGGTATCAAACCATTCTTTAACCTGAGAATGTAAAGTGGGATGATTGGCTTTAAGAGATACAATATAATCAGCTTTTTTGTGGCGGATTTGTTTCACAATCTCGGTTTGAGTTCCCATCGCGTCAATGGTAACTATCGCCCCGGTCAGGTCTAATAATTCTAAGAGTGCCGGAATTGCCGTAATCTCGTTGGGTAAGGATTCAGGTCTGAAAGAAGGGAATGAGCTCAGGCCGAGCCAAGTCACAAGAATGGGCAGAAATAGCCTCAC
>NZ_JAUBRJ010000114.1:0-14545 GCF_036701805.1 Microcoleus sp. N3A4 | reverse complement strand
GTAGGCACAGATATTTTTCCTACACTGAATGTATGATAATCCTTAGTCATTAAAGCCAGAACTGCGGAATGTGGGTTTAATATTAATTGCGGTTGCACTCCTGATGACACAGAGGAAACGGCAGTGCCGTTTCCCTACCCGGATTAATTGTAGGGAAACGGCACTGCCGTTTCCTGGCTGTGGGTTATACAGCGTATTGCAGGTTTATGAAGTAGGACACGGCAGTGCCGTGTCCCTACCGGGATCGAAGGATAGTGGGTGTTCCTGTGCGGTGTAGTCGCACAGGAACGCTTGTGACGAGGGCTTTCGTCCTGACCAACTTTATTACTAAATTCTCACTGCCAAAGAGGCTGCTAATTCCCGTTCTGGTTCCATACCAACTGTGGGCGGCATAGAACGATTTGCTACTTGCTCGATCAGTTGTAAATGTTGCGGCAGCATTTTAGCTAAACTATATCGTTCTAATGCTGTTTGACGGGCTTTGACGCGAATTTCTGCCATGCGGGTAGGATGGTCTAAAACTTCATCAATGCGATCGGCTACTTGTTTCGGCGAGAAGTAATCGACTAGCAAACCGTTTTCTCCGTCGCGGATCACTTCTCTCACCGGCCCGGTGTCGGAACCGATTACTAAACATCCTGTGGATAGAGATTCAATCATTGACCAAGATAGCACGAAAGGTCTGGTCAAATAAACGTGTACGTCGGATGCTTGAATTACTTTTAAATACAGTCCGTAAGGTAGGGGCCCGACAAAGTGAACTCGCGACAAATCTAGCGGCACTTTTTTGAGCATATAGTCTTTGTAAGACTCGCCATTCGGTAAAGAACGACCGTAACAAACTCTTTCTGAACCGACAATTACAACGTGACAGTTGGGGCGGCGTTCTTGCAAATAGGCGATCGACTCAATAAACTCTGGAAAGCCCCGGTAAGGTTCCATTCCCCGCGATACGTAGGTGACAATTTCATCAACGCCAGACAAGTCTAAGTTGGGCAAAACCAGTTTAGCACCGGGGTCTGGTTTGAAGTAATCGGTATCTACGCCGTCGTGGAGTACGGACAATTTCTTTTGTAATTCTGGCGGAAATTGCGATCGCTGCCAATAAGTGGGCGACAAACCCCAATCGCAAGAGTATAAATCTATCAGAATCGGCGCATTTTTAATTCTAATTCGAGCCATGTCGTCAACTGTTAAAGGTTCCGCTGGGTCAAAATCTGCGTCGGAACCGATCGCATGATAAAACCACTCGAAATAACACAAAAGGGGCGTATTTGGGAAAGCTTCTTTAACAAATAATGTCGGCCCCCAACCGGAATGACCGCAGATAATATCGGGTACAAAACCATCGGCTTTGAGTTGTTCGGCCATTCTAAATACCGCTTGTCCGTAGATGACGGCACTTTCTAAAGGACGAACGTATTGGTGAGTCTGGGCGTTGGGTTCGCGGCTGGGTGTAAATGCTGCTTTGCGAACGCCGGGAATGTTCCATTCTGGGCGCTCGTTTTTAGTGCCGAAAACAATTTGATTTTTGGGATTTTCGCCTAAAGCCGTGATAATGTGGCGGTATTGGGCGGGGAAGTTGGGATGGAGAAATAATGCTTTCATTGACTGTTGACTGTTGACTTGGGCATGGGGCATTGGTGACATTTGTTAGTTGTTATTGGTTATTTCTTAACTGCTACCAATAACTAATAACAACTAACTAATAACTAATAACTAATAACTAATAACTGATGACTGATGACTAATGACTGATGACTGGTGCTTTGCAGATCCAGACGCAATCTCGCGGTACTGAAGATGTATTTTTCAGGATGATTTCATAGTTTAAATGATGGAGAAATTTTTCCATAATTGTATCAGTCATAACTGAGAATGCAGTGCCGTCTCTGCGTCCGAGTAAGTTTTTATCCCACTCGCTAGCGAATTTCTGCCAACCCAATTCGCTGAGAATATTGGTGTGGTGAAAAACGCAAATGCGATCGCCCCGCAGCAGTTTGGGAATTCGAGTCAGGTAGTTGAATATATCTACCGGCTCTACGTGTACCATTGTATCGTAACAAAAGCAGACATCGGCTGAACCTGAAGCGATGCCGTCTAATGTTAAACCGTCGAGTTTGACGTAAGAAACGCGATCGTCTCCCAAGCGCGATCGGGCTGCTTGCAGCATTTGACTGGAAATGTCGGCACAAATTAGTCGATCGCAATATTTCAGCAGCAGCGAACCTGTTTTTCCGCCGCCGATACCAATTTCTAAAACCGTATGTTCTTTTTGGATATACGGTGCAATAAATTGCTGTTCTATCAGCGCTTCGTATTCGGCTAAGGAGTTGGCCGCACCGGCAGCTTTACCTATCCATTCGTCGCCAATATGGGCAAGTTCGGCATTAGTTTTTTGCCACTGTTGGGCGTAACTGTCCCATGCCATTTCATAATCTACTCTTGGGCGATCGGCTGTCATTTTTTCATCGTTCATTTTTGATTATTTTATAGTATTGATGGCTCAATTTTCAATATGTTCCGCAAGTCTTCGTTTCTCGTTCCCCTGTTCTACCAATTACCAATTACCAATGCCCATGCCCCATGCCCCATGCCCCATGCCCCATGCCCCATGATTAATGACTGCTGAAATATGCTTCCCAGAAAATCTCTGCATAAGCTTGAGTCATCTCCTCAAAAGTATTAAGCGAATCCAAGACATATTTAGCATTTCCAGCTAACTGCTGCCGCAATGATTTATCCTCCAATAAACTAATCAAAGCTGCAACTAATTCGTCCGGACGATCCGGCGTATAAAACAAACCGTTAATTCCAGGTCGCACTTGTTCTTTTATCCCAAAAACAGGCGATGTAACAATTGGCAAATCGCAAGCCATCGCCTCCAAAATCACTCTCGGAAAACTTTCGACGCGAGAAGTGCAAACAAAAATATCAGCCGCTTTGTAATATTTTCCCGTCTCCCCAGTTTCCGGGACTACTGTCACCCTTTGCCGCAACTCTTCTGGCAATTCTCCCACCAACTCGGCTAATTTATTGCTGTAAATACTCGGGCGATCGCCCACAATAAAACACCTAATTTTATTGTGCCATTTGTCAGGCAAAAGTGAAAGTGCTTTAACTAAATCCTGCTGGCCTTTGCGTTCGCATACCGTTCCCAGCAGCAAAATTACCACATCTTCCGCCGCAACACCTAAACTTTTTCTAGCCAATTCAGAATTCTCCGAATTTTCCAATTTGCTCAAATCTAAGCCGTTGTGAATCACGGTAAAATTGTGGTGGCTGTTGAGAGGCAAATACCTATCTCGCGTTGCATCTGCCACAAAAATCACCTTGTAAGGAAAGCGAAAACACTCTAAAGCTCTCGCCGCAATCTCCGAACCAAACCTGTTAAAATAAGTTTGCCAAGGTTCGCTTTCGTGCACGTTCCACACCGCCGGAATTCCGATTAGCCGCGCCGCATCAACTACAAAAAAGTTTTCTAAAGTATTGGCATAAATTGCATCTACTTTTAAACTGGCAATTTCTGTGCTAAAACTGCGGATAGCTTCATTGTAAGCATCGCGCTGGTAGATGTGTTCCAGAGGATTGTCGCGCACAATTACTTCAATTCCCTGCTGTTCGTAAGCTTGACGCAGGGGCCCGTCTGTTACGCAAAGTACGATCGGCTCGATCGCACCCTCAGCCGCCAATTTCACCGCAATTTCGTACTGATGCAGCGGTGCACCCGTGAAATCCAGCGAATTGCTGCACATCAAAACCTTAACACGATGAATCAAATTCTCTGCTTCTGCTACCAACAAACCAGAATCGGAAACTTCCAATGTATAACCTTCTTCCTTCTTCCCTCTTCCTTCTTCCTTCTTCCTTCTCTTTTCTTCCTTCATAAAAACCCGTCGGGGTTGAATATGAAAATACTCATCTTCTAAAGACAAGTGAGGACTGTAAAAACTGTCATTTTTCCCCGCATACTTGCGTCTAAAAGCCGCCACTTCTTGAGGATTGTCGGTAAAACCCCTAGAAGTTCCCTCTTTGTGCAACAATTCCGCATCGGGACAATATACGCACCGATAGCCATTTTCTAACAGCCGATATCCGTAATCTGCATCATTGTAAGCAACAGCAAAATTCTCCTCATCAAAACCGCCCAATTCTAAGAACAATTGACGCGGAGTAATCGTGCAAGCGGCTGTTACCGCAGAATAATTTCGCGTTACCATCGCTTGAGAAAGATAGCCTCGATTATCCTTGTTCATCAGCTTAAAAGCGTGACCCGCTAAACCGTGATGGAGACCGTGAATTACGCCCGCGTGCTGAATTCTGCCATCGGGATATAACAGCCTCGCGCCGACTGCACCCACGGCGGGAATTTGAGCGTATCCCACCATTTGACTCAACCAGCGCGGGTTAATTACTTCAGTATCGTTGTTCAAAAACAAGACATATTCGCTATCAACTTGTTCGGCAGCGCGGTTGTTAATTGCTGCAAAACTAAACTTGCCACCAGGATTTTTTATCCGCAAAACTTGGCAAGTTAATTGCTTTAAATATTCCAGAGTTTTCGGGTCGTCGCTTTCGTTGTCGATGACGGCAACTTGATAATTTTTGTATGTTGTAGTTTCTAGAGAATCCAGACAGGCTTTCAGCAATTTGAGCTGATTTTTAGTAGGAATAATTACCGTTACTGACGGGCCGTTATCCGGGAAATTCTGGGCAAATATGCCCAAATTTTCTTTGATCGCCCATGCGTGCTGAGCGACATTGCCGCTAATTTTTCGGCGGTTTAGTGCGTCTTGAATAGCTTTTTGACCTGCGGCAAAACTGGCGGGTTTCGCGGCTCCAGATATTGCTGTAGAACCGGGTGCAGTTCGCCAGTGATACAGCACTAACGGCAAGTGCGCGACGTGGCGAGAAATTTCGGTTGCTCTCAAGGCAAAATCGTAATCTTGCGAGCCTTCAAAACCTAGCCGCAAACCGCCTGTTTGTTCAAAAATGTGTTTTCTCACGGCGCACAAATGACCGAGATACATATAGGAAAGCAGCAGTTCAGGCGACCATTCCGGTTTGAATTGCGGGGCAAATCGGTGGCTTTTGGTGTCGATTTTGTCGTCGTCTGAGTAGAGAAAATCGGTTGCTGGATGCGCGGCAAAATATAAGGCGACTTCGCCTAATGCGTCGGGAGTTAGTTCGTCGTCGTTGTCTAAAAACAGGAGGATGTCGCCTGTTACGAGGGCGGCGGCGCTGTTGGTTGCTGCGCTGATGTTGCCGTTTTCTGTGCGAAATGTGATGCGGATGCGATCGTCCTTTTGGACCCAGTTTTTCAAAGTTTCAGCAACAGTGAAATCGGTGCTGCAATCGTCAGCAATGCAGAGTTCCCAGTTTGGATAAACTTGATTGATTACGCTGTTAATCGCACTTTCTAGAAAATCTATCTGCGGGTTGTAAACTGGCATTACTACCGAAATTTTTGGCAGCGGTTCCCGGCAAGAGTTTAACCGAGAAATCAAGTAATCGCGCGCGCGATCGTTCCACTGATTCACTTCCAGCCATGCGTCATACCTATCAATGGGTTGAGGCACCACAAAACCCGCAGGTGGCAGTAAATCTCCGGGGGAAATTAACTGTTTTTGCTGCCGGTAAATCTTCCCGAACTGGCGAATCACCCTGACAATTTCCCAAGGCATCGGCACAATTCTGCCGAGACGCTGTTTTCTCTCCCTCGCCCGCTGCCGGATTGCCTCTATCAAACTCGAAAACTCCTCAAATTTATCCGCACTTCGCTGCCAGATATGGTAGCGCCGCACGGTCAATTTTTTCGGCGCTTGAAAATACAAAATTTCGCCGCTTTCTAACTCAGCTTGCAGAGAAACGTGCCATTCGCCAGGAGGCAAATCGACAAGGGCCTCAAAGCCGCTTTCCGAACTGTTAACCCAGTCGGGAAACACTTCGCCGACATCTTTTCGCCGCAAACCGTAGGCGCATTCTACAGAAGTATCGCCGCACAAAAGGCTTAATTTAGCAATTTTGCGATCGTGATGGCAGCACCAACCTGCAAACAAAATTTGACCCTGACGCTGTTCCCAGACCACCGGTACATCTAACGATGCTTGAATCGTTGAAACTAACAGCGGATAAGCTGCCAAAAGATGCCATTTACCTCGCTCGTCTTGCGCTTCCAGCAGCACTTCGTGCCGTCCGGCAGGCGCTTGCAATTCAATTGTAAAACCAGATTTATTCGCTGTCGGAATATTACATTGTGCTAGCGCTATATCACTTCTTTCTATGCCGTAAATGCCCGCGAAAGTCTTGTCTTCAACTCGGGCGCGGACTGCTGTAGTCTCTCTTTTTTTGTTAAAAACCCAGCCCGCAATTAGCAGGTTGGAATCGCAAACTTGCCAAGTAGTGGGTTGGTCTAACGAAAAAAGAAATTTAGGGAACAAGTCGCGGATTCTGTGCTGAACTTCCCACCATTTTTCTCTGACTTGCCACCATAGGGAAGACTTGATTGTAGCAATTTCTGCCCGGAAGTTTTCATTCTCCTGGCGCGATTGTTCCAAATCTTCCAGAGTTTCGGTTAATTTTCCCTGAGTTTGATTTTGTACTGTTTCCAACCACAATAATTCAGCTAACTTTTGCTCTAATTTAAATTCTTTTTCTTCAAATTGTACCTGAGTTTTTCCTAATTTTGCTTCTAATTCCAAGACTTTCGCTAAGGCTGTTTGAAATTGCGATTCTTTGCCAGCAAGCTGTACTTGAGTTTCTCCTAATTCTGTTTCTAATCCCAGCAGTTTCGCTAAAGCTTCTTGAAATTGCGATTCTTTGCCGGCAAGCTGTACCTGAGTTTCCCCTAATTCTGCTTCTAATTTCAAGACTTTTGTTAAAGCTTCTTGAAATTGCGATTCTTGACCTGCAAGCTGTACCTGAGTTTGCCCTAATTCTGTTTCTAATTCGAGCAGTTTTGCTAAAGCTTCTTGAAAATTTGATTCTTTGCCTGCAAGCTGTACTTGAGTTTCTCCTAATTTTGTCTCTAATCCCAACACTTTCGCCTGAGCTTGCTGAAATTGTTCTTGCCACTGTTTTACTTCCAAATTGCTGGTTTTTTGCTGTTTTTCCAGCAAGCGGATTTTTAGCCAATCTTCAAAAGGCCAGACTGGAGATTCTCGGAAATGAATAACTTTATCGATCGCGAATTTCGATTCGCTGCTCAGATTTCCTGCTTGCGTTTCCAAAAATTGATAGATTTCTAATGCTTCGGGAAAATATTCTTCTATTAAACTCGGTCTGTGACTTTTGACAATATCGTTGACTAATAAAGATTCTTCAAAATTGTCGCCCGGTATCGCACCTAAATTAACATTAAATTTGTCGTTGACTCGCTCGATGAAAAGTTCGGGAGTGTTGCCGATCGGGTAAACGTTTGCTAGCAGACAGCGATCGGGAAAACGTTCGTAAAGTTCTAAAACTTTTTGATTGTAGTGAATCCACATTTTTACTGCCATTTCGGGATTGTGCAGCAAGCTGACATCGGTTCCCCGGCGGTACAGGGAATCGACTACTTCCCAGGGCGATCGATAAACACAGATAAAATTAGCTTCGGGAAGCAAAGTTAACCAAAAATCCCAAAAAAGGGTTGTTCGCGGGTCTTTCCAACCCCAATGTTTGTGAGTTTGTTGATTTTGGTCGATCGCCCTTTTGGCCATTTCCACGTATTCCGCTGCTACCGGAATCGTTTGTTCAAACGTACAGCCGAGTTCATCAATACCGTGCGATCGCAAAACACTTTTGTGAAAATCCACAAAATCAGCATTCTCGAAATGACCTTTCACATTTCCTTCCGCCGGGCCCACTAACTTTTTGCCAATATCAACCCCGACTTTCTGAAACAAAGAAGCTGTTAAAGACGTACCGGAACGGTGCATTCCGGTAACAATAAAAACCGACGGTTTGCTGTCATTTGTACTCACAATTTCTCTCCCTCGCCCTAATTCCCACACCAAATTTACTCGCTACTCTCCCGCTAAGCCGAGCGATTGTCTGACTTGAAACCACGCGGTTCTCAGCTTCCAAAACTTGCTGCTTTCCATTGCCAAAACCCGACACTTCGCTTGCTCTAGTTCTTGCTTGACATTAATTAGCTGATTTTCTGTTTTCTCCAACTGCATTTGCACAGATACTAACTGATTTTGAGTTTGCTCCAATTGCGTTTGAGCTGAAACTAATTGAGTTTGAGTTTCTTGCAAATTTGTTTGAGATTTTTCCAACTTTGTTTGAGTAATCATTAACTTACTTTGACTTTGCTCCCATTCTATCTTAGCCGAAGCTAACTGAGTCTCGAGTAATTTGAGTTTTGTCTGAGTAGACCCCAACAAAGACTGCGATTGCCTTTGGCTAAGCAGCGATTTCACAGTGCAAGTTTCCAGAATCCATTCCCAACCGTAGTTATTGATTGCTTTGACTGTTAACACATCCTCCAGCCCTACAGTGTTTTTCGGTAAATAACAGCTCCAACCCGACTGCAAAGCCACATCAGTTTCAAAATATCCAGCTACATCCGGGCGATCGTAAAAAGGCTCGCATCTCTGTACAACCTCGCCGTTTACCAGCACTTGCAGTTCCTCAATTCGACCGTCGAGGTTCACATCCGCCGCCCATCCTTCCAGATACAAATTCTCCTTATTGGTAAAAGCTGCAACATCAATATATCCTTCCGGGTGGTGATTGAATTTCAACTCCGAAAAATCTCTAACTAGCTGATTTGTGACAACATACAAATCCTGAAACCTGCATATGCCTTTTTTGATGCGGTGAACAAAAGCTTTGCCTCCGCTAGCTCGATCGACACATTCTCTCACAAACGTTTCAGTTACATAAGTTGTGCCGTATTCCTCCTTATCTAAAGACTGACTTTCGCTTTGAGCGCTGAACAAAATACCGTTGGCAGGCATTTCTATATGAGGACTTCGCAAACACTCATCGTGAACGCTGAACATCAAAATGCCGTTAGGAGTCAACAAATCGTACAAGTTTTGCAGCCAACTCGTAAAAGTTCTTTCCGGCATATGGCTGAAAAAAGAATTAGCCAGAATGCAGTCAAACTTGCGGTCAATTAAATAATTTTCTGGTTTTCCCGTCGAGACAATACCGCTGACGCCGAAGTATTCAGTTTGAAACTTGACCGCATTAGCATAAATATCAGAAACCCAAATTCGTTCCGGCGGTATTTCCTGAATCAAAAACCGCGTAAATCGACCGTAACCGCAGGCAAAATCTAGAAAAGACGGTACATTTTCAAAACTGCCAAAATGCCATTCCACAACTTGTTTAACCGTATCCAAGATGCGGCGCCCGATCGCATAATAGCGCACCAAAGCCCGATCGCGATCGTCTTTGACGTTGTTCAAGCTGAACAAATACATTTCATCGTCTTCGCAGATATTCCGTTTAAAAGCTTCGGGAAACTTAGCTCGATCTTGAATAAACGCTGTAATTACGGGATTTTCGAGTAAATCTAAATTGATATCGCTCATTGTTTTTACAGAATTTTAGATAACCTCGGTTGACTGCTCTTTCACGAGAGAATCAGCATTAACAACAGTTAAACACGGTTCGATCAGCAAGTCAACGATGCCGTTACCGCAGGACTCAGTACAAGACTGAACTCTAAACATCGCCACATCTACACAGCGATCCAGATAAGTTAAATCCCCATCAACCGTTCCCACAACCCCAGCATTCAGAAAATAAACCCCGGGATTCAGCAAACATTTAAACTGAAACTTCACTACAATTGTCGTTCCCGCTTCCACATATCGAACTGACTGAGTAGAAGCCTTTAAAGAAGCGCCCGCCAACTCAAAACCGCTAATCGTTTTAATCAACATTCCAAACCTAACTTTGGAAGTTGACCGCGAGAAAGTGACAGAGTAAGTGTAAATATAATCTTGACGACCGATCAAGTGATTTACCACATTTCCCTTCAGCGTTTCGATGCGGGGGTTGATAATTTCCGCTCCGCGAGACGGATACCTCACCGTATTCGACGGTATCATCCCCGGATCGTAAAATTCATCGTAATATTCCTTGGGTTGGGAGAGATGTTGTTCCGGTTTAACTTCCTTCTTTGTGCTTTCTAAATTAGCATCCTGAAGTTTGTCTTGACTTTCCTGTTTTGTCAGTTGGTTCAGAGCTCGAATATCTGACTTCAACCCCAGAACTTGATCCGGATCGGCATAAATCAGCTTTTGATACTTAGAAATTACCACCTTCGGCGTGTGAGCCAGGAGCAATTCTCCGCTATCCATTAAAATCGCCGACGTACAAAGTTGCACCACAGAAGTAGCAGCGTGAGAAACAAATAAAATCGTTCCGCCACCTTCTTGAATGCTTTGCAAGCGGGCAAAACACTTGCGCTGAAAAGCTTCGTCGCCCACCGAAAGCGCCTCGTCAACCACCAAAATATCCGGCTCGACGCTAGTCGCAACGGCAAAAGCTAGCCTGACAAACATACCGCTAGAATAAGTCTTGACTGGCTGTTCGATGAAATCCCCAATATCAGCAAAAGCAGCTATATCGTCAAACTTTTCTTCCGTTTCTTTGTGATTGAATCCCAGTAACTGAGCGTTAAAAAACACATTTTGCCGCCCGGTAAATTCCGGGTTAAACCCGCTTCCGAGTTCCAACAAAGCGGAGACTCGCCCTTTAACATCCACGCTTCCTGCGGTAGGGGTCAGCGTCCCCACAATTATTTGCAGGAGAGTGCTTTTTCCCGAACCGTTGCGACCGACGATTCCCAGAGTTTGTCCTTGAGGAATTTCCAGATTGATGTCGTGCAGGGCCCAAAATTCGTCAGCAAGTTTTTTGCTGGGGTAAATAATTTCCTTTAAGCGGTCTCCTGGACGATCGTACCGCTTAAAGCATTTGGAAACATTTTTTAGTGAAATTACATTTTCTGTCATTGGCGGCAGTCAATCGATTTTAGATTTTAGATTTTAGATTTTAGATTGACTTGAAAGCTCAAACCTATTTAAATCACCCTCGATTTGAGATTTGAGATTTCAGATAGATTTTATATCTCAAACAAATTTACAGCACGTCAGCAAAAGCGGGACGCAAACGCCGGTAAACTGCAAAACCTCCACAAAATATAGCAGCAGAAATTAGCGTGGCGACACCCCATTCGCCCCAGTGCTTCACTTCTCCAAGCAGTATGAGGTCTCGATAAACCTCCGAGATGGCGGCCATTGGATTTAACCAAAATATCCACGATCGCCACTGTTGGGGGATTACTGATGCTGGGTAGACGATCGGCGTCAAATAAAACCAAAAATTTAGAATAACACCTAATGTCTGAGGAATGTCTCGCAAAAACACCGTCAAGCCCGCTGTCAAATATCCCAAACCCGCTGTCAGCAGCAACTGAGGAACCCAAACCAGCGGCAGCAAGCATAAAGTAGCGTTGAGCTTTTGCGAGGACACTGCCACTATGACAATCAAAGCTGCTAAACCCAGAGAACTTTCAATAAAAGCTGTAAAAATCGGTACTAGCGGCAGCAAACCGAGGGGAAATACCACTTTTTTGACTAAATTCGGCTGCCCCACCACCGATACTCCCGACTTGATCAAACCGCTGGTGAAGGCACTCCAAGGCAACAAACCTGCGAACAGCCAAACTCCAAATGTAATGTCGCTGTTTTCCGGGAAGCCTGCAAGGCTGAGCTTTACCTTGAGGACGATCGAAAATACGTATGTGTAAATCACCAATTGCGATAGCTGATTCAGCAGCGGCCACAAATTGCCCAGAATCGAGCCTTTGTATTGAGCTTCCAAGTCCCGGCGCACCAATGTTGCCAGCAGATTCAGCTTCGCCCAGCGCTGGCTACTTCCGGGCAGCCTGCCACCCACCCTTCGGGCTTTTTGGCCAACTCCTTTCACCGTTCTATGCAATTTTTTCGCCCTCGTTCACTACCTTCACACCTAAATCAACTCAAGCTACAATTGTCCAGCTTTTGCTAAACCGCAATTATTCCACAGCCTCGTCGCTTTGATCAAGCATCTGCCACCCTGGCGAAGGATGTTATATTTAGCCGATCGCCGATCGAACTGCCGAACCAATCGCTAGTTTTTGCTCGCTGTCGTAGCCCCACCGCTGGAAAAATTCCCCGTACTCGCCGTTGGCATTCTGCAAACTTTCTAGCATTTGCGACGCTATAGTTTGACAGGCCGGCATTTGCAGGATTTGAATTAAATTGCGCGATCGCTCCTGCACTCTAGCAGAATCGGCCGCCATTTCCTCCTTTTGCTGGCGCGAATGATGCACGACCATTGCCGCCGACATCGCCAAATTTTTCACCAGCAGTTCTGCTACGATCTCAGGAGCCGATCGCAGCGCCTCGATTACTCCGGGTGACGGCCGATCGGGTTCCTGTCGATCGTCCGTTAGATAGGTGACAAAAAACCCCCTAGCACCGTTCTGTGTTTTCACCAGAGATGTAACAGCTTGCTGGATGTCGGCCTGTAAAAGTCGATCGGCCTCAATGAACGACAGTAAAGATTGAGTCAGCTCGATCGCCCCCTCAAAAGTTATGCTTTCCGATGCTAATAAAGAAGATGGAATACTCATAACGAACTCAATAATTTTAAAGATTCTGCTAACAATTGTAAACACTTCCCGCTGCCCGATCGCAGATAAATATGGCTATTATCTCCTCCAAACAACAGCCCCCAGACCCAAATCTACCCGAAGACATTGCCCCAGCCAGGGTTCCCCGAAAAAAAGCCGTCAAACCCCAGGCGGAATCTCTGGTAGAAGCGCAAGAGTTACCCGACGAAATCAACAGCAAACAAGACGATAAAATCCGACCTCAGCGGTTAGCTGAATACATCGGACAAAAGGACTTGAGAGAAGTTTTGGCGATCGCAATTGCAGCCGCCAAATCTCGCGGCGAACCGATGGATCACCTGTTACTGTACGGGCCGCCAGGGTTGGGGAAAACCACAATGTCGCTAATTCTGGCAACAGAAATGGAAGTTGAATGCAAAATCACCACTGCCCCAGCTTTAGAAAAACCGCGAGATATTGTCGGATTGCTGATCAACCTCAAAGCAGGCGACGTGCTGTTTATCGACGAAATTCACCGCTTATCTAAAGTTACAGAAGAAATCCTCTATCCGGCGATGGAAGACTGCCGCTTAGATATTACGATCGGTCAAGGAAAAACCGCAAAAATCCGCAGCATACCCCTGAAACCCTTTACTTTAGTAGGAGCAACAACCAAAGTCGGGTCGCTGACATCTCCATTGCGCGATCGCTTCGGCTTGATCCAAAGATTGCGCTACTACGAAATAGACGAACTCAGTCTAATTGTCCAAAGAACCGCCCAAGTTCTCGACACTAAAATCACCCCAGAAGGAGCCACAGAAATTGCCCGCCGAGCTCGCGGAACGCCCCGGATAGCCAACCGTTTGCTGCGGCGAGTTAGAGACTACAGCGAAGTCAAAAACTTAAAGCCAATTGATGCCGAAGTTGCCTCACTCGCCCTGGAATTATTCAACGTCGATCCGCTAGGTTTGGATTGGACTGATCGGCGAATTTTGACAGCAATGATTGAGAATTTTAACGGTGGCCCAGTGGGCTTAGAAACCCTCGCAGCTTCTACAGGAGAAGATACTCAGACCATTGAGGATGTATACGAACCTTATTTAATGCAAATCGGATTTTTGCAGCGGACAAGTCGCGGGAGAATGGTAACGGTTGCTGCTAGAAAACACTTGGGTTTTATTGAATAGAAGGAGTAGAAAATGGTACAGATACAAACAAAAACACTAACTTTGTCAGAGTTTCTCAAACTGCCAGAAACAGAACCAGCTAGCGAATATATTAACGGTAAAATCATCCAAAAACCTATGCCACAAGGAAAACACAGCAAATTACAGGGAAAGCTAGTCACTACAATTAACGAAGTGGTAGAACCGAGAAAAATAGCCTTAGCTTTTCCCGAATTGCGGTGTACTTTTGACGGCAGATCGATCGTGGCAGATGTCACAGTATTTACTTGGGACAGAATACCTGTTGATGAAAATGGGGATGTTGCTAATGTATTTGAAACTTACCCAGATTGGACAATTGAAATTCTGTCTCCAGGCCAAAGTCAAACTAAAGTAACTGGGAATATTTTACACTGTTTGAAAAACGGCACTAAAATGGGTTGGCTGATCGATCCGATGGTGCGATCGATATTAATTTATCCCCCTGGAAAGCAACCCGAAATTTTAGCAAAACCAGAAGAATTGTTGCCGGTTCCAGATTGGTCAGCAGAATTGCGGCTGACGGTAGGAGATTTGTTTGGATGGTTGAAACTATAGAAGTCATTTGTTATTTGTTATTTGTTATTTGTTATTTGTTATTTGTTATTTGTTATTTGTTATTTGTTATTGGGTACCAATAATTTTCCAGGCTCTGCCTCCAATTCCCAATTCCCAATTCCCAATTCCCAATTCCCAATTCCCAATTCCCAATTCCCAATTCCCAATTCCCAATTCCCAATTC
>NZ_JAUBRJ010000185.1:0-1271 GCF_036701805.1 Microcoleus sp. N3A4 | reverse complement strand
GGGAGCATCCCGATTTTGCAAGTATACAAAAGTATGATAAAATACGCTGCTTTTGGGAAAAGCCAACACTTAGCTTCCTCCAAAAATATGTTTTAGAGTCAATCAGCGATTTTAGAGGAACTGAAGAATAGAGTGTCTCAAGAGTTACAATAGTCAATAAATAATTTTGAGAGACTAAACATGACGCCTGACGAACAAGCACGCTTACAAGCTCATACTGCTGAAATCGCCAAAATTTTATACAGAAACACTCCCCCCGAGGCATTAGATAGCCTGGAAACAATAGAAGGGCACTTGAGAAAACAATGGATAGAGATAGTGGGACCCGAAGTTGCTTTTTTTTTATCAAAGAAACCACAGGAACAGACAAAGGACGTCCCCGAACAGTAAAAAGCTGTGTGGGTGAATTAAAAATTACCGAAAAACAAGCAGAAAAATTAAATCTCAAAAAATCGACTCGTTTGGCCCCTTTTTTTGAGAAATGCTGTCTGCGACAAGTGGCCCTGTTATCCTATGAAAAGGCATCTCAAGAAATTGAGGTACAGACGGGAGTCAAAATAGGTCATACCAGTTTACATAGATTGGTAGAAAATCAAGATTGGGTTGAACCAGTAGCATTCGCCCCCATTAAAGAAACCAGTGTGGATGGAGGAAAAGTGCGTATTAGAGGGGCAAAAGGGGAAGGTTCTCACTGGCTCGATTATAAAGCAGTTAGTCTTCATGGCAGCTTTTATGCTGCATATTTTCTAGAGAATGAAGTATTGATTGATTATGTCAATCGTCAGCCGTTAGATTCCCTAGTGACTTGTTTGGGTGATGGACATGACGGAATTTGGAATCTGATCGGTAAATTCAATCCGGATGGCAATCGCCGAGAAATCTTAGACTGGTATCATTTAGTAGAAAATCTGTACAAAGTAGCAGGGTCTAGGAAACGGCTGTCTCAAGCCAAAGAATTGTTGTGGCAAGGTCGTATAGATGAAACCATTAAGTTGTTTGAGTTGTGCAATAGTCGTCAGACTACCAACTTTTGTAAATATGTCACAAAACATCGGAATCGAATTGTTAACTATCAACTCTTATCCAGCCAAAATATTTGTTCTATTGGGTCGGGAGCAGTCGAATCATTAGTCAAACAGATTGATAGAAGATTGAAAATTTCCGGCGCTCAGTGGTGTAGTGAAAATATCAATCAAATGCTCAAACTTAGGTGTGCTTACTTGAATGAATTAATCTAGAATATAGACACCTTTTCTATATTTTTCTTCCCA
>NZ_JAUBRJ010000113.1:6808-14650 GCF_036701805.1 Microcoleus sp. N3A4 | reverse complement strand
TAGGCACAGATATTTTTCCTACACTGAATGTATGATAATCCTTAGTCATTAAAGCCAGAACTGCGGAATGTGGGTTCAAAGGTTGAGGCGGAAGCTTCCCTATTCCCAAAATATAGTTGCTGATGTATTTTTATCAAAGTTTCGTAAGGCGCTGGCTGGGGTAATTGCTCGATTAATTGCAAATATTCGCCATCAGTGCGGCTGGGTTGGTGAACCGCAGTTCCGGTATCATTTAACCGCTGCAACGCCGCCATATAAAGACAGCGGCAAGCTTGGCGGTATTTCCCTTGCTGCTGCAACTTTTGCGATCGCAACAACCACTATGCTACCGACAAATATTTAATTGTTTTTTTCGCACTGCGATCAGTTGTTTGATTCCTCTTTTTAAAATTATGAATATAAAAACGCGACAGTTGCCAAATCTGCCAACTCGCCCAGACTGCGAGCAATGCTAAGATTAACCAAAAGGCTGCTTTAGCGATCGCCCACAAGATGGGGGAATCAAACCAAGATAGCAATTTAACATTCGGTATATTTTGGGCAGTTTTTAGTTCCCACCACTCCTCTACTCGCTGTTGCAACTGTCCGAATTGCCAACTCAAATTAGTTTTCTCAAAGGAACTTTCAGACATAGCTTTACATCAATGAGTCGATTGTTGCTTGTGGATTGAGAATTTTTTTATTCTATCATTATCCCCAGATCCCCGACTGATTAAAGAAATCGGGGATAAGAGAGCGCGATCGCGTTTTACGTTTGATTAGGTTGACTTAAATGCCGAGTTATTGTCCCTAATCCAAATCGCGGTAGTGCCCTGAAGGAAAGGATCGGAGTAAGCTATGATTAGAGAGAAGTGTTTGCCATTAGTGATATGACAGTAGAAATTAATTCTTGCCCCAATTGTGGCTCAAAAGAAGTTAGTCGTAACGGTCAGACTCGGCATCATAAACAAAACTACAAATGTCGAGAATGTGGCCGTCAATTTGTTTTGAATCCGGCATGGAAAGCCATTACCAAGGAACAACAGGAGTTAATGTCACGGATGCTACTTGAACGTATTTCTCAGGCTGGGATTGCTCGGGTATTGCAAGTATCTGAAGATACAGTACAGCGCTACGTAAATGCCGCTTCTGTCGTTGAAAAGAAGCAAGTGGAGGTAAGTGCCAAGCCAAAAAAGCGCCTGAATGTTCAGATGGATGAGTTATGGTCGTTTGTCGATAACAAAGGAAATCAGCAGTGGGTATGGCTTGCATTGGATGCCGAGACTAGGGAAATTGTTGGTGTACATATTGGGGATCGTAGCGCGGTATCAGCTCAGGCCTTATGGAATTCAATGCCACCAGTTTACCGTCAATGTGCAGTAATTTATACTGACCATTGGAGTGCCTACGATTCTGTATTGCCTGGCAAACGTCATCGTAGTGTAGATAAAGATAGTGGTTTTACTAGCTATATTGAGCGCTTTAACTGCACTATTCGACAACGAGTATCTCGGTTAGTAAGAAAGAGCTTAGCTTTCTCTAAAAAATTAGAAAATCATATAGCTGCTATTTGGCGCTTTGTGCATCATTATAATGCTAATTTACAACTTTAGATGCCTGTTTTAATTTGAATGCGGTTTTGTTCTCCGATCCTTTCCTTCAGGGCGCTACCCAAATCGCCGCGCGATCGAGCATCGCATTTGACTGATAGTCTTCTAAAGAGGCGATCGTCCAACCGCTCAAACTCATTTTTACTACCACAGAGATAAGTTTTTTGTCAACTGTCTATCGACCAAAAATTGATTTTATTGAATTTTCCTTCTTCCTCCAATCCGTTACATCCCGATTCAGTGCGCGTTGCCGAACTGCCTTATGCCATAACTTTTGGGATACTTAACAGCCTCATAAGAAATTTTATAAAGATTTACAAAAGAAACGTGTCAGAATGAAGACAATAAGGTAATGGGTAACAGACAAGGAGGCACTGATGGTAGCGCTGACTGAACGAGTCCAACGCAGATTGACGGTGGAAAAAGTCGAAATTGCCCCTGATACAACGGCAATTCGATGCCTGGACTGGGATAGAGACCGCTTTGACATCGAATTCGGACTCAAAAACGGTACAACTTACAACTCATTCATCATTCGCGGTGAAAAAACAGCCCTCGTCGATACCTCTCACGAGAAGTTTCGCCAGCAGTACATGGAAACTCTGACGGGCGAAATTGACCCCAAAGAGATTGACTATCTAATTATCAGCCACACCGAACCAGACCACAGCGGTTTAGTTAAAGACGTGTTGGCGCTGGCACCCCAAGCGATTGTCGTGGGGGCGAAAGTAGCCATTCAATTTTTAGAAAATCTTGTACACCAACCATTTGAACGATTGGTAGTCAAAAATGGGGACAAACTAGATTTAGGAAACGGTCACATTATCGAATTTGTATCGGCCCCGAACTTGCACTGGCCCGATACTATTTTCAGCTACGACAGCAAAACTCAAGTGCTGTTTACCTGCGACGCTTTCGGGATGCACTACTGTACCGACAGCACCTTCGATGACGATTTAGCAGAAGTTGAGGAAGATTACCACTTTTATTATGAGTGCTTGATGGCTCCCAACGCTCGATCGGTACTCAGTGCGATGAAGCGGATGGCAGAATTGGGAGAAATCGGTACAGTTGCGACCGGTCACGGCCCCTTGCTGCGGCACAACGTAGTTGAACTCACCGGACGCTACAAAAAGTGGAGTCAAGCGCAAGCTAAGGCAGAAACCACTGTAGCGGTATTTTACACTTCCGATTACGGATTTAGCGATCGGCTCAGCCAGGCGATCGCCCACGGTATCACCAAAACCGGTGTCGCCGTGGAAATGATGGATTTGAAAACCGCCGACTTGCAAGAAGTTGCGGAACTTGTCGGTAATGCTGCCGGCATTGTAATTTGTTCGCCGCCTAGTGGCGGTACTGCTGCTGCGAATGCCGAAGCTGCCATCAACACAATTTTAGTTGCAGCTAACAACAAACAATCTTTCGGTTTGTGCGAATCCGGCGGCGGCGATGATGTATCTATTTACCCGCTGAGAAACAAGTTTAAAGAGTTGGGTTTAAAAGAAGCATTTCCCAACATTTTAATTAAAGAAACGCCGACGGAACCGATTTATCAACTTTGCGACGAAGCCGGCACTGACTTGGGACAGTGGCTGACGCGGGACAAGGCTGTCAAACAGATGAAATCTCTCGACAGCGACCTCGATAAAGCTTTGGGACGGATCAGCGGCGGACTGTACATCATTACCGCTCAAAAAGGCGAGGTTAGCGGTGCGATGCTGGCTTCTTGGGTAACGCAGGCAAGTTTTAAACCGCTGGGTTTAACAATAGCAGTTGCGAAGGATCGGGCGATCGAATCGATGATGCACGCGGGAGATAAATTTGTTCTCAACGTGCTGGAAGAAGGCAATTATCAAACCTTGATGAGGCACTTTTTAAAGCGTTTTCCTCCAGGTGCCGATCGATTTGCCGGAGTTAAAACTCAACCTGCTACCAACGGTTCTCCGATTTTGACAGATGCTTTGGCGTACATGGAATGCGAAGTAGTCAGCCGGATGGAACTTTCGGACCATCATATCGTATATGCGATCGTCGATAACGGCCGCGTATCCAATCCCGATGCACTGCCGGCAGTTCACCACCGCAAAGTGGGAAATCACTATTAGGAAGTCAGTTGACGGTTGACAGTTGACGGTTGACAGTTGAAGAGGGAAATTCAACGATATATCGATCGACTGTCAACCGTCAACACACCCCAAACTTATTAGTAAGGTGCGTCAGCCGATGTTTTATTCGACTTCATCATCGACTATCTACTGACGCACCCTACAGTTACAGTCCAAGACGCAACTGGCTACGCAAAAACTCTCAACGTTGGGTGCTTGTGGCGCACCTTACCGGGCTCTGGGTGTTGGGTGCGCCCCAAGCAGCAAACCGGGCAAACCGTTGTCATTTAGACTCCATTTTAACTAGGGGAATTGTCAATGCCTGCCAATCTTTTAGAAGACCGAGATTACACAATTATTATTGCCAGAAGCGATGCCAGCAGAGACCCTCACCATCCTTGGTACGAGGAGTGGGTAGAAGCACAGGCATCTCTGATCGACTTAGCAAAAAAATGTCAGCAATTTGACACCGACGGCATCACCGTTTACGAAGCTTCTACTCCTATGTGGAAGTATAAAAATTCAAATGTTGCCCGGTTAGCTGAAATTTTGCAGCGACAAAATACGGAACTGGATTCAGCAAACCCGACTGCAATTAATTTGGAAGAACCTCTGAAAGAAACTTTCAGCGATTATTTCGGCAGCATAAAAAATGCCCCAGGGAAGAAAGGAGCAATAATTGTTGCAGTCCTAGATCAAAAACCAGAAAAAGCCGCTGCTGTTGCCGAAATTCTTGTCAGTGCGGCAAATAAAATAGATAAAGATGAAGAAATTGGGGTGAGCTTTATCCAAATTGGGGACGATTTGAAAACCAGGGAATTTCTGACTGACCTGGATACCAATTTACAGGATCGAGGTGCAAGGTTTGACATTGTAGATACTAAATTTTGGCACGAAATCAAAAGAAGTTCTGTAGTTCAGTTTCTCATAGGTGCAATTAATGACTAACACTTTGACTCTTCAACTCGCATCTAATGCCAAACCCCGCGACGTGCAGTTGATCCCGATCGCACTCGATACTTTTATTGTGCGATCGCGCACTTGGGACAGACTCAAATTTGAAGTCGAGTATTCGCTGCAAAAGGGTACGACAGCAAATAGCTATATTATTCAAGCTGACCAAACTGCTTTGTTCGACCCGCCCGGGGAATCTTTTACTCAAAATTATCTCGAATTTTTGCAGGAACGGGTGGACTTGACAAAGCTAGATTACGTGATTTTGGGGCATTTCAATACTAACAGGTCAGTAACAATTAAAGCTCTGTTAGAATTAGCTCCGAAAGTAGCTTTTGTTTGTACAAATCCCGCCGCAATTGGTTTGCGAGCCGCTTTTCCCGAACAAGAGTTAAACATTACGATCGTCCGGGGGGAAGAAGTTCTCGATTTAGGAAAAGGTCACGCCTTAAAATTCATTGCGACTCCGACTCCTCGCTGGCCCGATCAACTTTGCACCTACGATCCGCAAACTCGAATCGTGTTCACTGACAAACTATTTGGAGCTCACGTTTGCGGCGACCAAGTATTTGATGAAGGGTGGAGCGTTTACAGCGAAGACAGGCGCTATTATTACGATTCTCTGCACGCATCGCAGGCAAAACAAGTGCTGGGGGCAATGGATAAATTAGCCGATTTACCCGCAGCATTTTATGCTCCCGGTCACGGCCCGATCGTCCGTTACGGCCTCCACGAACTCAGCAATTTGTATCGGGAATGGAGCCAGCAACAAAATTCAAAAGACTTGACAGTTGCTTTGATTTATGCTTCGGCTTACGGAAATACGGCTACTTTAGCGCAGGCGATCGCCAAAGGAATTACTAGGGCGGGGGTTGCTGTAGAAAGTATCAACTGCGAATTTGCAGAACCGGGAGAAATTCAAGAGGCGATCGAGAAATGCGCGGGATTTATCATCGGAACTCCCACGCTAGCAGGACACGCTCCGACGCAAATTCAAACTGCTTTGGGAATTGTTTTATCTACCGCAACTAAGAGCAAATTAGCGGGGGTTTTCGGTTCTTTTGGCTGGAGCGGAGAGGCGATCGACTTAGTGGAAAACAAGCTGAAAGATGCCGGCTATCGCATCGGATTTGAGCCGATTCGAGCTAAATTTAAGCCGACTGCTGCGACGATTCACGAGTGTACAGAAACGGGAACGGATTTTGCTCAAGCTTTGATTCGATCGCAAAAATTGCGGGCTCCAAAACCTGCATTGACTGGGGGGAGCGATCGCACTGAACAAGCAGTAGGGAGACTCGTTGGTTCGCTGTGCGTAGTCTCGGCGAAGCGGGAGGATGTCACCAGTGCGATGCTGGCTTCCTGGGTGTCGCAAGCAACTTTTAATCCGCCCGGCGTGACGATTGCGGTGGCGAAAGATCGATCGATCGAATCTTTGATGTACGCCGGAGATCAATTTGTGCTGAATATCTTAGCAGAAGGGCGACAGTTGCGGAAGTATTTCATGAAAAACTTTGCTCCGGGAGAAAACAGATTTGCCGGAGTCGAAACAATGGAAGCTAGCAACGGCTGTCTCGTTTTGACTGATGCTCTAGCTTATCTGGAATGCAAAGTGATAAGTCGGATGGAATGCGGCGATCACTGGGTAGTTTATGCGGCGATTGACAACGGTCATTTGCTCAAAAATGACGGCGTGACAGCGGTGCACTACCGGAAATCTGGGACTCATTATTAAGGAATTTGTCATTCGTCAGAATTTTTGATTCGGGCTTCTGATTTCTGACGAATGACTTTCGATCGCCAACTCAGAAATATGTCATCATAAAATAACTGATAACTTGGACAGAGCGTGAGTCAACCAGACAAACTGCTAGCTAAAATCTTACTTGGTAATTCCGACGCCAATATACCCTTTGCTCAACTTTGCCAACTTTTACGCAGACTCGGCTTTGAGGAACGGATTCGCGGCAGTCATTCGATTTTAGATTTTAGATTTTAGATTTTGGATTGACTTGCGCGAGATTAATTCGGGGGCTTGAGGATTTTAGATTTTAGATTTTGGATTGACTTGCGCGAGATAAATCACGTGGCGGGTACCACCTTTGAAATTCTTGGTCACCACATATTTGCTAAAGATGGTGTTGAAGAAATCCTAAATCTTCAACCTAAAGGCTCGCAAGCCAAAGCCTATCAAGTCAGGCAAATTCGTGAGGTAATTCTCAAACACCAACTAGGAGGTGAAAACGATGCTTCGCTATGAAATTAGCCTCTACTGGAGTCAAGAAGACCAAACATTTATTGCCGAAGTGCCGGAATTACCCGGATGCGCTGCGGATGGCGAAACTTATCAAGAAGCACTACAAAATATCGAGATTATTATGCAGGAGTGGATTGAGACGGCTCAGGAATTGGGGCGTTATATTCCTCAACCGAAAGCTCGCTTGATTTCGGCTTAGTTTAATAGGAATTTAACTCGTTACCAGGAATAGCTTGGGAACGAGTAATCAAGAAGGTAGCTTACTTGTCCTCTGCCACCTGTTCCGGCCACAGATAAATAGCGCCAGAAATCAAAGTTAAAGCCACAGAAACCCAAAAAGCAATTAATGCGGGAAAATTCCACGCTTCAGACAGAGGAGCAATTAAAAGTGCGATCGCCACAATCTGACTCACCGTCTTCAATTTGCCCCAAATATTAGCTCCAGAAATCGTAGTTTTATTAACACGCCACCCTGCAATTGTCAACTCCCGCCCCAAAATCAAAAACACTGCCCAAGCCGGCACTTTCCCCAACTCAATCAACACTAAAAGCGGCGCGAGCACCAACAATTTATCCACCAAAGGGTCGAGAAACTTCCCCAAATCGGTAATTTGATTCAGCTTCCTAGCCAAATAGCCGTCCAGCCAATCAGTAGCCGCAGCTACCACAAAAATCGCGGTGCAAATCCAGCGGCTTTGCGCGCTTGGGTCGTACAAACCGTAGAGCAGAAAAGGCACTCCCAGCAAGCGAGAAAACGTAATCAAATTAGGCAAATTCATAAGAGATAGGACTAAGGCCAACTGGAAATTTAAACAAAGGTATGTAGTTGCGCTTTAGCGCTCTTTCCTAAGCTCAGAGCGCTCAAGCGCAACTACATACCTAAAATTTAACCCTATTTGTGACAGTTGGCCTTAATCCTAATAGAAAAAAGCTCGGCAAC
>NZ_JAUBRJ010000113.1:0-6708 GCF_036701805.1 Microcoleus sp. N3A4 | reverse complement strand
AGAAAAAAGCTCGGCAACGCGCAGTGTCAGGGATTTAACGGATGTCACAGATATCAGGAAGAAGTCAGAAGTCGATCACGCAAAGGTATGTAGTTGCGCGATCGGCGCTCTTTCCTAAGCTCAGAGCGCTAAAGCGCAACTACATACCTAAAATTTAACCCTATTTGTGACAGTTGGCCTTAATCCTAATAGAAAAAAGCTCGGCAACGCGCAGTGTCAGGGATTTAACGGATGTCACAGATATCAGGAAGAAGTCAGAAGTCGATCGCGCAATTCATTAACTGTCGATCCAGTTCTATGATATAATCTAGACCGTAAAATCGATTTTCTAATCCTTGCACCAGATTTTCTGGCAGGTCTTGGGCAATTTCACTGCTACAGGAACCAGCAGCTAAAGCAATAGTTGCTACTGTATCGACATCTCCCGAAAAGGCAATGCAATCTTGCAGAAGTGTGCTCATGCGATCGTTTCGCATGACAGCAGTAATAGCGGCTCTAACACAGACCAAACCTTTAGCGCTGACTTCTCCTTGCCAAGGTATCGACCACTCACCAGATACGTGCTTTTCCAAGAAATTTCCTAAATTATTCTTTAAACCTAACTGATAAATAAAGTAATGGGACATCAAAGCGGCCGCTATAGCTGCATTAATGCCATCGGAACTATTGTGGGTAATTGCAGCTTGAATGGTAGCATTTTCGATGACTTTTTCAACAGTAGGAAAAACGCCAATGGGGCCGGCTCGCATCGCAGATCCGCTTTTATCGCTAGCGGAGTGCATTTTTTCTAAGAATTCTTTTCCGTCTTGAACTTGTAGCAAAAAATTGTACAACTTCCCAGCATAACCTACTCGCCGATCGCGGTGAAAAGCTACAACAAATTTGGTGGCTAAAAGTTCCGGCGTCCAAGGTTCTCGGCTGACGATCGCTTCTGCGACGGCTAAACTCATCTGCGTATCGTCTGTGTAACATCCAGGCTGGATGTCGTGACGGGGATGCTTGATGTAGCCGTTGAGATTGTTGTACAACTCGATCGTCTGCCGGTCAACAAATTCAAAACCCGCACCGTAAGCGTCACCAATCGCTAATTCTATTAACATATATTTAATCCGGTTTCCAAATATTTCATTCCCTGTTTTTTCCTAAAATAATAAAAAAAATAACCCAACACAACTTACCTATTTAACAAGCACCGTCTTTAGTCAACACCACCCAAATTGTTTTGCAAATCAGACTAATGTCGTAAAAAACAGACCACTTGCGCTGATAGTCTAGATCCATCCGCACAATATCGTCAAAGTCTTTCACTCCAGACCGTCCGTTGACTTGCCACTCCCCAGTCATACCGGGCTTGACATTTAAACGCTGCCAGTGGAACGCCTCATAGGCAGCAACCTCATCGGGAGTGGGCGGTCGAGTTCCCACCAAACTCATGTCGCCGACTAACACGTTCCAGAATTGAGGCAACTCATCCAAACTCGTGCACCGCAAAAAGCGGCCGACGCGGGTAATTCGCGGGTCATTTTCATTCTTAAAAATGTGACCGCTGGCTTGGTTGCGAACTAAATGTTTGAGCTTTTCTGCACCGACAACCATCGATCGAAATTTCCACATTCTGAAATGTCGCCCTTTGAAGCTGCAGCGGACTTGACTGTAAAGCAGCGGGCCCGGATTGTCCAACAGCATCGCCACTGCCACCGGCACCGCCACCGCAGCAGCAATTGCCAGTCCCAGCAGCGAACCCACAATATCGATCGACCGTTTTACCTTACTTGTTACGGATCGGTGAACTTGCTGTTTGGATACACAAACTTTGTAAGTAAATTTTTGCACAAATAAGGACAGCATTTCTGATAATACTGATGATTTAGAGGCACCCATCCGAAATTTCATTTGATTAGTCTCAACTTTAACGAGATATCACGTCCATCTTATTAGCCACCCTAAATCTGCTGAACCTGAAATGCTGGGCTTTGCACAATCTTTAAAAAGCAACAACACTTTTATAAAGTTTCTATGTATTTTATCTAAAAATATATAAATTTTATGTAAACTTAAGTACATTTACATAAAAAAGTTAGTCCTGGCCGCAAAAAACCCGATTTCTACTAGGAATGTTTGGGGAAGACAGGGAGGATTCCACTGAGAAACCGGATTTTTTGCCGATTAGCGATAAGTATCGGTGCGAACATCCCAAGCAATTGTTAGCGGCTCTAACAATTTTTGCTGGCTGCTAGAAGCGAGTTTGCCTAAATATTCGCGAACAACAGAGGCGTGTTCGAGATTCAAGCGATAACCAAGTGAGACATCTTCAAAGAAAAGCGGCTCGGCCAAAATTGCTTCCCAATCGGGATTTTGCCTCGACTCCTCGGCCAGCAGCATGAAATCTTCCTCCGCAGGCACAAGTCCCGCCGGCAATGTTCCTTCCAAAATCCGTAGAATCCGGGACTCGCAGGTGCGGGTATTCACGCCAAGGCGTTCCAACAACTGCAAAATTTCCTGAAAGCTCAGAGTTTCCTCACCCAAAACCTGCATTAATTCCCACAGCAGAAAAAAGTCGCTGTACTGCTGCTGCGACACATCCAAAATTTGAGGATAAAGAGCCAAACTAGCCAACCCGCAGGCAACTCGACCAATTTTTCCCGAAAAATTTGTACTTTGAGATACAGAATTTAATGCAGAATTGTCAATTTCAAAAATATCTCGATCGACCTCCAATTCCTGGTCTTGAATCACGATCGCATTCGGCAGCTTCTGCCGCAACCAGCGGGCGATCGCAGGCCAAGCACCCATACCCCCCGCACAAATCGCCTGATTAATCCCCGCCGGCGACATTCCCGCGCGGCTGAGCAAAGCATTCAATTCACGGTTCAACTGCTGCACAAAAGGCACTAAAACCAGACTTTCCAAATCTTTGCGCTTCACATCCCAATGCTGCTGACCAATATCCAAAGCAAAACTTTCTTGATGTTGCAAAATAACTTTCAAATGTTTCGCCGCCTCCAACAATTGCAGACCAAAAGCAGAACCTTGCAACCGATCCTGCAATTGATAGCGGCTCGGTAAATCTGGATGCCCTGGACGCGGCAAATCGATCGACATTCCCCAAGTTTCATTTTTAGCCAACAACTGACAGATAATATCCTGATCGAAAGCATTGCCAGCAAAAGCAAAACTTTGGCAAGTAAAATCAGCACGAGTTAAATCTTGAAGATTTTCCGGCAACTCAACTAAAGCTAATTCCACCGTCGCCGCCCCCGCATTCAGAATCAAAGTTCCCCCGCTAAAAGACGAAGCATTCACACTCAGCGGTGCAGCTTCTTCACCCTCCAAAGCAGAATCCACGGCTGACGGCGGCACTTCTGTGGCATTTTTCACAGGAGTTACAGCAGCAAGCAAAGTGGCGATCGCATCTTCCACCACAAAAATTTGCGAAGCCGAAGCCACCAGAGACGCGCCCAAAACAGCCTCCCGCAGATTAAACCGATAAGCATCAGACCAGCCCGCCGGAGTCCCCAAAATTACACCCTGCAAGTCTAAAAGCGCCGCATCAAGAGTTTCTGGCGTCAGTCCCGAAGCCCTACAGATTAAATTAGAAACTGGCAACCCTCCAAAATTCGCCCTCGTCGGTGCAGAATCCAAAATTTCCCCTAATCCGGCAAATTTTTGGCCCTGCAAACTCGGATTCAAAGTAGCCAGCAGCGCCCGCACACCTTGCAGCGGGAAGGCGATCGAAAAAGCCTGCAACGGCGACCACTGCAACAGCGGTTCGTACATCCCACCAGCTTCCCGCTGATAAGGAATGCCCACCTTTAAAGGCAATTTAAAATTTTGCAGTAAAAATTCTCCCGCAGGCAAAGCCAACTGCCGGAATCCCACCGACTTGACTGTCACCTCTGAGCCTAAACTCCCTGGGGCTGTTTCCGCAAGCACCGCAGCCGAGGGAATCCGAAAGCTCGGGCCCGCAGCCCAAGCCTCAGCCTGCGGTGCTTCCCAGTAAATCTGGTGCAACTGGCCGGTGGCGCGATCGAGCAAAGCCGCCGACAGCCCGCTGGAGGCGAAATCAATGCCCAAATACCAGCGAGAGTTCCGGCGTTCGCGGGATGGGGCGATCGCACCTGCAGCAGAATTGGGCGCCGACTCTTGCTGCTGTGTGGCAAACTCGCTAAACTCGGTGTTCCTCTCAACAACTCCTGGTTTACTCTCTGTCGAAATTAAGTTTTTTTTTGACTTTCTGGAGGACTTGACCGCAATTCGTTAGTTTCGGCAGTTTCTGGAGGGGGAGAATCAGTCAAAGGTCGATCGGTCTCGGTCAAACTAGCCAAAATCTCGTCTAGCGTCAAGTTCGAGTCCTCTTCCTCAGCAAACAAGTCATCCTCAAGTTCGTTTTCCAAAACAAAGGGTTCATCCTCAGATGAGAGTTCCAACACATCGGAGAACAAATCCTCCAGCGTGCCGAGTTCTTCCTCTGCGACTTCGGCAAAGGGATTTTTTGCACCGCCCTCCTCGGGGGAAATCGCCGATAAATCCAAGCTGTTAGTGGCTGAGGAATTCGATCGCCGGGAGCTCGTATTTTCCAATCCCTCCAGATTGTAGAGGTCTGCCTCCAAAAGTTGCAGAGTATTGTTGTCCAAATTTAGAGCTCGATCGAGGTCATCTTCTAATGCCTCGACCGGCAGCAAATCCTCATCCGGCGAAGCTTGGATGTACCCATCATTGAGCCGCTGCGACGAAGTGCTGGACTCGCCAGTTTGAACCTCACCGACACTCGCCACGCGGCGCGAGGCACTGGGGCGGTTCGGGCTAATTTCCGCAGGCGTTCTCAACGGCAAAGGTGGCGATTCAGGCATCGCAGCGTCGAACTGCTCGCCTTGCTTTTGAGCCGTTTCTAGATTTTCTCGATCGTCCGCGTCAAGTTGCAGCGAGGCGGTTGAGGCTGGCGGTTCTGAAACTTGAGGTACTGTTGCAACTTGCGGTTCAAATAAATCGGCACTATCTAAAGTTAGAGATTCTACAGAATTACCGTTTACGAAGTCTGAATCTTCACCGACTACAATATCTTCCAGCGATTCGCCTTCATCGAGCAGATTTACAAACAAATCTTCTGCATTATTTAGGGGTTCGGCAGTTTCATAATCTGTCGCCCTTTGATATTGTACAGCCTCACTTGCGGTTTCAAATTCAGTATGTTGGGGCGGCCAAGTTTCGAGTTCTAATTCTACTTCGGCGACGGTTTCTCCCGCGAACAAACTTGCATACAAATCCTCAACATTTTCTTCGCCACTTTCTGCTAACATATCTTCCGAATCAGCGCCGGAAAATTGAGTTTCCGATCGAGGTCTTTCGGGTGCAGAACCGAACAAATTATCTTCCAATTCCGGGAGCGAGATTGGGGCTTGAAAGTGGTCGCGATCGCGCCGCAACTGTCCGAATTGCGGAGAAATTTCTGTACCTGCGTAGGGCAATCTGTCTTGTTCTTCGAGTTCGCCGGTGCGATTGGACTGCACCGGTTCTTGACTCGGAGTCTCGGCGACTGAGCGATCGATCGCCGTATTTGAGAGGGGGGGAGCGACAGGAGATCGATCGGCTGCGGTTGGGGCACTTTCAAGATTTGCTAAATCGATCGGCGGCTGCACGTAGGAAGACGCTTCTCGCCCCAACTGTGCGGCCAAGTGGTTGACGAAAGCCGCGAACATCGCCTCGCTCTGCTGGCTCAAACCGTACATATTTTCGATTTCTTGTCCCAACGAAGCTTGATGGCTTTGCAGATTTGCTTGCAAAGCCTCGAACACGATACCCATCCTAGAATCTAGACTCATCAGCAGACTGTCAGCACGAGATTGCAACAGTTGCATTTGCTCCAACCTTTGAGCCGGCGTCAGCAGCGGTTGTTCTTCTGAGGTTTGTGGGTTAACTGTTACCTCAACAGCCGATCGAGATTGTGCGATCGCCAAAGAGTTAGGTGTCAAGCCCAGGGGCAACAACTGATTTTCTATGGAACCTATAATTTGGGAGAAATCGCGATCCAAGGTTTCTTGCAAGCGGGCAGTCAGTACCTGCAAGAATTCAGAAATGATTTGCTGTTGGTTGGCTTGTTGCTGAGCTAGCGATTGTTGCTCTTGCCGTTGTGCTTCTAGCTGTTTGATTTCTTGAATTAGAGCTTGCTGCTCTTGCCGCAGAGCTTCTATGCCTTCTTGGAGCGGCTCCGTCAGGCTTGAACGCAGGTGGCTGATTTCTCCTGTTACGGCAAGCATGATTTGCTCTGCTGCTGAGGGGCCAGGGGCGGGCAGCGGCACTTTGGGCACTGGAACTGGTTGCGGGTGGACATTTGGGCTGGCGGGCCCCTGGCCGGCCGCTAGTTTTGAGTCTGAGGAAACCAGATAAGCGCGAAGTCGCTCTAAGAGTTGGCGCTGGTGGACAGTATCGATCGAACCCGTCCAAGGCAAGCGGGGTGCGGGCTTGCTGAGTACCTCGTCAATCTCAGCAATCAGTGCTTGAATTTTGTACTTCTGAGAATTCAAGGGCGTAACCTCTGGGAATGCGGCTTGGGAGAAACTTTACCGAAAAAAGACTGAAGTCAGGCGGCAGCGATGCCAATAGATAGAATAATCTGAATGCGAGTCCGTCAATCGATTTTAGATTTTAGATTTTAGATTAAAGAATTGAAGCATTGACCCAGCCCAAAAACGGATACCGTGCCACGTACTT
>NZ_JAUBRJ010000112.1:0-14948 GCF_036701805.1 Microcoleus sp. N3A4 | reverse complement strand
TTTATTTTTCATTCCTTAGCCTACGAAAGAGCGCCCAAGCGCAACTACATACCTATGACTGGTACGTAGTTGCGCTTGGGCGCCATAAGGTATGAAAAATAAATAAGGTGACCAATAGAGCAATAGTTTACCTTGGATCGAGGCTTCTGGGGTTTAATTGTGCAAGTTATTTATTTTTCGTTCCTAAGTATCCCCGGCAGTCCAAAGAATAACTCCCAAAAATCCGCATGAGACAAAACTAAGCCCATGCCAATTAAAAATACCAGATTTAACACACTTACTAAAACAGCTACCAACTGCGCTAACTGAATTGCTAATATCAATACTCCGGACAGTTTTGGGAACGATACTACAAGCTTACGCGGCGCAAGGATCGTAAAAAAGTCAAATTAAATGCCGCGTCAGGGGTGGAGCTGACATTGATTTAATTATCCACAGGGGCTGCGAAGTCTAGCGAGAATAAGCCATTGGACCATATAAAAACTGTCTGGACTATTGTAATATGCGATAATAAGCTGTTGTGCATTTAAACCACTAACTTGGCTGTTCCGGGTGCGTCATCCGCCAACACTTACGCTTAAACGGGAAACACTTCGGACGATCCGCACCATACAATCTGTTTTAAATGTTCAACAGCTTAGTTACAAATCAAGTGGGCATTGAACCCACTTGATTTGTGGGCTGTCATCCCGTCGCTCAAATCGTACCGTGTTTGGCGCGGAACTTCCCGCTTGTTAGTTAAATAATAATTAAAAATTAGAAAAATGTAGAGTGCGTCACAGTAGAATCTTAATTGTTTTGTTAAAAAAACTTGCGTGGCGCGCCTATTTAACTCAATCGCACACATCATGCACAAATGCAATCGGGAGCATTCAACAATTGCATAAACATCAATTTTTTGTATCTATAAATACAAAATTTTACCATAAAGTCTTATATTAATAAACCCAACGACTGATAAACGGGATAAAAGAGATTCTAATGACAGCCAAAAAAAACCTCATTGTAATCGGCAATGGCATGGTAGGTCACAAGTTCCTAGAGTTAACGGTCAACTCAGATGCTGCCAAACACTGGAATTTAATTACTTTCTGTGAAGAACCGCGCGTTGCTTACGATCGCGTAAACCTCAGCGGATTTTTCTCTGGCAAAACAGCGGGAGATTTATCTTTAGTTGCACCTGGATTTTATCACCAAAATGACATAAAGATTCACATCGGCGACAAAGCAGTCGCCATCAATCGGGAACAAAAAACAGTCTCTTCAGCCAACGGTTTAGAAGTTCCCTACGACAAAATTGTTCTAGCGACCGGTTCCTATCCATTTGTGCCGCCGATCAAAGGCAAAGATGCTACAGGGACTTTTGTTTACCGGACAATTGACGACCTGGAGGCGATGTCAGATTACGCTAAAAATTGCAAAATTGGTGTAGTAATTGGCGGCGGTTTGTTAGGTCTAGAATGTGCTAACGCTCTGCAAAATATGGGCTTAAAAACTCACGTTGTTGAGTTTGCATCGCGGCTGATGCCCGTGCAAGTTGACGAGGTTGGCGGTGCGATTCTCCGCAGCAAAATAGAAGAGTTGGGGGTTTCGGTTCACACCAGCAAATCTACAACAGAAATTGTTAGCGAAGATGGCAAAGTTACTAAAATGCTGTTTGCTGACGGTTCGGAATTGGCAACAGATATGATTGTCTTTTCTGCTGGCATTCGCCCCCGCGATGAAATTGCGAGAAGTTGCGGTCTAGAAGTAGGAGAACGCGGCGGCATTGTGATTAATGATAGCTGCCAAACTTCCGATCCTGACATTTATGCGATCGGAGAATGCGCGCTTTATCAAAATCGCATCTACGGCTTAGTTGCGCCTGGGTATACAATGGCAAGCGTAGCGGCAGATATTTTGAGCCGTGCAGCGGATGACGGGCAAGATGCCCGTCCCACAAGCACTTTTACAGGTGCGGATATGTCCGCTAAACTCAAATTATTGGGGGTGGATGTCGCTAGTTTTGGAGATGCTTTTGCTAAATCCGCAGATGCTAAAGAAATTGTTGTTGCTGACACATTCCAAGGCATTTACAAAAAATTAGTTTTAAATCAAGACGGCAGCCGCATTTTAGGCGGGATTCTCGTAGGAGATGCTTCGGCTTACGGCACTTTGCTGCAATTCATGCAAAATGAAATTGCTCTGCCGCCGCATCCTGAAGATTTGTTAATGCCGCCGCGAGAAGGCGGAGTGGCTGCTGGCTTGGGTGTGGACAGTTTGCCGGATTCGGCTCAAATTTGTTCTTGCAATAATGTCAGTAAAGGGCAGATTTTTGAAGCGATTCGCGATCGCAATTTAACCGATGTTGCCAGCGTCAAGAAATGCACCCAAGCTGGTACTGGCTGCGGCGGGTGCGTGCCTTTGGTGACGGATATCTTCAAGTCGGAGATGAAAAAAGCTGGGTTTGCAGTCAAAAATTACCTCTGCGAACATTTTGAATATTCCCGTCAAGAATTGTACCATTTGGTGCGCTCTCAAGAGATTAAAACCTTTGAGGAGTTGATTGAAAGACACGGCAAAGGTAAGGGTTGCGAAATTTGCAAGCCTGCTGTTGGTTCGATGCTGGCTTCTACTTGGAATGACCATATTTTAGAGAAGTCTCACGTCGGTTTGCAAGATACAAACGATTACTTTTTGGCTAACATTCAGCGCGACGGTACTTATTCGGTGGTGCCGCGAGTACCCGGTGGAGAAATTACGCCGGATAAGTTGATTGTTTTGGGGGAAGTTGCTAAAGAGTTTGGGCTTTATACTAAGATTACTGGGGCGCAGCGGATCGATTTGTTTGGAGCTCGGGTGGATCAGTTGCCGCATATTTGGCGCCGCTTGATCGATGCGGGATTTGAGTCTGGACACGCTTACGGTAAGGCTCTGCGTACTGTAAAATCTTGTGTTGGCAGCACTTGGTGCCGCTTTGGGGTGCAGGATTCAACGAGTTTGGCGATCGAGGTTGAATTGCGGTATCGCGGTTTGCGATCGCCCCACAAGCTCAAATCTGCTGTCTCTGGTTGCACTCGCGAATGTGCGGAAGCTCAAAGCAAGGATTTTGGAATAATTGCTACTGAGAATGGTTGGAATTTGTACGTGTGCGGCAACGGCGGGATCAAGCCGCAGCACGCGGTTTTGCTGGCGACGGATATCGATAAGGAAACGCTGATTAAGTATATCGATCGATTCTTGGTTTTCTACATCCGCACGGCCGACAGATTGGAACGCACTGCTACTTGGTTGAACAAACTTGAGGGCGGGATTGAATACTTGAAGCAGGTGATAATTGAGGATTCTCTGGGCATTTGTGCTGAGCTGGAAGCGCAGATGGAACATTTAGTTAATACTTATCAATGCGAGTGGAAAACGACGATTGAAGACCCGCAAAAGGTGCAGCGGTTCCGGCATTTTGTGAATTCCGATTTGCCCGATCCGAGTATTGTTCGTGTTGCGGAACGGGGACAAACGCGGCCTCCTTACGAATATGAAAAGGCTCTGGCTGGAGTTTCGGAATAATCGATCCCCCCTAGCCCCCTTAATAAGCAGGGTGGATTAATTGTCATCCTAGAAATAGGTACGTAGTTGGGCTTTAGCCCTCTTTATATATACGTCTAAAGAGGGCTAAAGCCCAACTACGTACCTTTATTAATTAATATAACAGTTGCGTCCCAGACGCGAGCTTTGAGCGGTGCTTTCTGTCGTTTCAGTTTTCTTCTCCTCACAATAAAACCACCCTGCCCTAGCCCCCTTAATAAGGGGGGGACAAGAGTATTAATCTCGTTCCCAGGCTCTGCTTGGGAATGAATTCCGGGAGGCTCTGCCTCCTTCCGCGAGGCGAGGCAGAGCCTCGAAACGCGAGGCAGAGCCTCGAAACCTACGTTCCCAGCCGGAGACTGGGAACGAGATTAAAGTAAATTAACAGGAAAAGAAGATGGTTCAATCATTACAAGTTTCGGATACTGTGACTACTTGGGTAGATGTGTGTTCTCTGGATGCGATCGCCCCGAATACGGGAGTTTGCGCTTTAGTAGCAGGGGAACAAGTGGCGATTTTCCGAGTGGGAAACGGGGATCGAGTTTATGCGCTTAGCAATTACGACCCGTTTAGCAAAGCTTTTGTGTTGTCGCGGGGACTTGTGGGCGATCGCAGCGGCACTTTGAAAGTTGCTTCTCCAATTTACAAGCAGAATTTTAGCTTGGCTACGGGTCAGTGTTTGGACGATGAAACGGTAAAAATTCCGACTTTTACGGTTCGGGTTGCAACAGATCGCGTCCAAGTAGCTGTTAGCTAGATTGCGCTGCTTAATTGTTCGATCGCCATCCGCCAATACCTAACATTCCTGTGGGTAAGGGCGGATTTTGCATTAGGATGCGACCGAGCAAGTAGTTTTGGTATAAAATGGAGTCGATCGGCGACCTGCTCCAGGACAGCTCAAGAAACTCTAAACTAATACTGGATCTGGTTTCGGATTTTTAATGCAAACAAACTCGATGGGCAGGATATCGGTATGTTGTTAAAAAAACTTGTTTCCGAAAATAATCCCCAGACAGTGGCAGAGTTAATCCACGCACAACTCAAAACAGGTCAACTGACTTGGGGCGAACTGAACACACAAGTTTTCTGCCAGCACTGGCGGGACGAATCTTTGCACGAAGTCCTTAGAGAAATTGCAGCCAAGCTCGACCAAAAAACAGCCAGCGAAATTATAGAATATCTGACAAATCAAAACGGTCAAGAAGAAAAATTTATTAATTTGTTTTTAGCAGCGCAATGCCTGTTAAAAGTTAAAAATAATGTTGATGAAAAAACCGAAAAAAAACTGTTAAACGCTTTAAAAAAGTTATCGCAATACGGCACGGGTTTCCTGATTCTTTATCAAAGCGCTCAAGAATTGCAGGAAACTTATCAAATTCGCCATCGATCGATCGCCGCGATCGCCCAAACTTGGAAAAACGACCCGCAAACCCTGCCCTGGCTGAAAATACTCGCTCACTCCAGCGACTGCGGCGAAGTCCGGGCCACAGCAGTCAAAGCCATCGCCTGCGGTTGGCCAGACCAGCCAGAAATTTACCTGATGCTCAAAAACCTCGCCAAATCCGATGGAAGCTGGGCAGTGCGATCGACCTGCGTGCGAGAAATGGCTTGTGGTTGGCCCGACACGAAGGATACCTTGCCGCTGCTGACTGCTGTGGCTCAGTCCGATCGAAGTCCCGCAGTCCGCACCGCAGCACTGGAACAGTTGGCCTCAAATTGGCCCGATCGCACAGATACCTTGCTGCTGCTGAGAACCGCCGCCGAATCCGACGAAAATTTGGGAGTGCGAGTCGCAGCGTGGCAAGAAATAGCCAGAGGTTGGCACAGCGTTTCAAGCACTTTCTCCCTGCTCAAAAACCTTGCCCAGACAGGAACTTCTACCCTGCGGACAGTAGCGGTGCGGGAGTTGGCCGCGGGCTGGCCCGCCGCGGCCGATGTTTGCCTGCTGCTGAAAACTCTAGCCGCATCCGACAGCAGCCAAGAAGTGCGGACAGCGGCGATCGAAGAATTGGCCTCGCGCTGGCCCGGCGAAGCAGACATTTACCCGCTGCTCAAAAGTCTCGCCGAGTCCGACGCGAGTTCGAGCGTCCGGCGGGCAGCAGTGCAAGCAATTGCCTCTGGCTGGCCCGGGAGCCCCGAAACTCTGACTTTTTTGAAAAATATAGCTACGGGCGATCGCGACAGCGAACTGCGCGAAATAGCCCTGCAACAGATAGCCGCAGGTTGGCCAGACCACCCAGAAACCCTGCCCCTGCTGCAAAAAATTGCTGACTCAGACGATTATTGGACTGTGCGGCAAGTAGTAGTGGAAGCAGTCGCCACACTGCCGTCAGCCAGTCTCGAAGTCTTTGGCTGGTTGCAAAATCTCGCCGAGTCAGACAGACACCTGAACGTCCGAGAAACTGCCGTGGAAGAGATAGCAAGACGCTGGTCTCACCGGGGCGAGACGCTGCCTTTCCTCAAAAGCCTGGTCGAGTCGGAGCAAGATTCTCACCTGCTGAGCGTGCTGGTGCGGGCGATCGTGCGGGGGTGGCCTGACGACCCGGAAACCTTGCCTTGGCTGAAAATTCAGCTCGATTCTAGCGATGCGCTTGTCCGCCCGGCGGCGTTGCTTGAACTCGCTTACAACTGGCCGGACAATCCTGAAACTTGGATGCTGCTGGAGGCTAAAGCAGAGGGCGATGAGAGTCCGGCTGTGAGACAAATCGCTTTGCAAAAGTTAGCGCGTGGGTGGACAAATCAGTCTCAAACTTTCGAGTGGCTCAAAAATAGAGCTCAAAAGGATGAAGATTCGCAGGTGCGGGCGATCGCCCTGGTAGAGTTAATGCGGGGATGGAAAGACGAGGCGGGAATGTTTGAGTTTTTGCGCGATCGAACTTTGAGCGATGTTGAGAGTCAAAACAGTTCTTTTCCTTACAATCCCAGATTTACAGCGCTCGAAGCGATTATCGAACATTATCCCGAAAATCCGGGAGTTGTGCCGTTGTTGCGATCGCTTGCATCGGAAGATGAAGACGAGCAAGTGCGGGCTTTAGCGGATCGCCGGCTCAGGAGCGAAGAGTGGTAAACAGAAACAATACATGGTGGAAACAGCAACCAGAAAATTATCTGTAGGCTGCAATTTTCAACTAAAATACTGATAGATATCGAGTAGGAGTTTCCACTATGCAGACACAATGGTATTTATGTGAAATCGCAAATTATCCTGAGAGTGAAGGCGACAGGCTAAAAAAAACTAATAACTTATCGGTTAAGTATCCTAATATTTTTTTTAGTGAGATCCAGGCTATTACGGGCACCGCAGTTGAAAACAACAAAAAAGGTGAAGGAGCATGGTATGTATGGCTACCAATAATTCCTCGTGTTGGTGATACATTACAGTTTGTTGGTTGGCAAGTACAAGTCTCTAACGTTATATTGGAAACTGATTGGGATAGTGAAACAGGTATTAAAGAAGGAGTTTTTATGTCAGCCCGGATCGACATTCATTAGGTTGTCTTGGCAGGGAGAGCGATGCTTGCACAATTAGCGATCTGTTACAATAGAATTAGTTAATCGGATTTAGTAATGAAGTACCCACTGCATACAGTTTCCAAACCAGTCTCAGGTAGCGAAGTTCAGAAACTTGCCCATGCCCTTAAGACTGGCGGTTATGTTGCAAATGAAGCTGCTTTGGCTTTAGCTAAAAGGATCGCCGCTCGTCGCCATCGTCAGACAACTGCCAATGCCACCAAGTAGTAAGTTTGCTGGAGTTGATTTTTCCGACTTGGCTGTCGAGCATTTGACCCCCGACGTTACCATTTCTGGTCAGGGGTTTCGTTGTTTGCGGGGTGAGTTTGTCACCTACTGGCGACAAGGACGCATTCAGCGAGAGATAGACGCTCGTATTAGTCAATGCTGGATTTTACGCTGTGAAGACAGTTTGGCAGGTTACATCACCCTACTGGCAGATAAACTGGAAGTTGATGAATCAATCCTGCTTGACGAAGGCGTTCAGTATCGATCGTTTCCAGCCATCAAAATTGGTTTACTAGCGGTAGATAGACGTGCGAAAGGAGCAGGTCGCCGTCTGGTTGAGTGGGCTGTGGAGTACGTTGCAGCGGAAATTTCACCTACAGTTGGTGTGCGCTTTATGACCGTTGATGCACTTTACGACCCAGATACTACTCCTCCCTATGACGCATCTGGTTTTTACGAGAAGTTTGGTTTTCAATTTGCCGATCCTAATGAGTCCTTACCACGATCTGTGCCTTATCGCACAATGTATCTGGATTTAAAGCCATTGATCGATTTGTTGAGTATCCAAGATATTGAACCAACCAAAGATTAACTGGTTGTGAAACTGATGCCTAATTTTACTATTAAACTACGAGATTATTTATGGATTATCAAGATGAACTCCTTGAGAAGGAAGATGGGCGCTATAAAGCAATTGATAAGGTTGGGACGGGGCTTGGTTCAATTGCTACCGAAGAGCTACTTAAAAAAAATGTAGTCTTCTTCGGCCTGCCATCCGGCCCAGCATTATTTCTTCATCTTGCATACCGAGCATATGTGAAGATTAAGGATGTTGAACCTTTAAGTTTGTTCAATCACAGTTTGTTCAACCACCACGATCAAGGAATTTGGCCAGACGATCAAGGTCGGCTTTTTGATTTTTTTGAAGATTTTATTTCGCATTCCGTCTACTCTTTCACCGCAATCGAAGCATTTGCTAATGAATCCATTCCAGAAAATTTTCAGTACGTGTCTGTTAATAGGACAGGAGAAGATCAAATTTACAAGAAAGATGAAATCGAGAGAAAAGTGAATTTAGATGAAAAATTAGATAAAATTCTTCCCACAATATACTCTGTTCCTAGTCCAAAAGGTAAGAAAGTTTGGGGGTAGTCATGAATAGTAATGGTAGCCATGTAAAATAGAAAGCATAAGTATCTGAGCAATTATTCCTATGAACTGCCCTCGGTGCCAATCAACTGACATTATCAAATATGGACACACTCACTACGGAAAACCTCGCTTCCTATGTAAATCCTGTGGGCGGCAGTTTGTAGAAAATCCAACCCGACAACCCATTGCACAGGATACCCGTAACCTGATCGATAAACTACTGCTCGAACGCCTAGCCTTAGCGGCCATCTCTAGAATCACCGGAGTGTCTGAGCGATGGTTACAGATGTATGTGAATCAAAAATACTATCAAACACCTCAACAAGTGGAAGTTATGCAAAAAAAAACTGGCAAGCTGACAATGCAGCTCGATGAAATCTGGTCATTTGTTGGTGCCAAGAGGAATAAGCAGTGGATTTGGTTGGCTCTAGATGCGGACACTCGTGAAATTGTTGGAGTGTATATTGGTAGTCGTTGCCGGAATTCGGCCAAGAAACTTTGGAGTTCAATACCCGCCATTTATCGTCAGTGTGCAGTGTGTTATACAGACTTTTGGGAGGCTTACAAGGAGGTGTTGCCTAGTAAACGCCATAAAGCAGTAGGAAAGGAAACCGGTAAAACCAGCTACCCAAGAGCGTTTTAACAACACTCGCTCGGCAACGAGTAGGCAGATTAGTTCGGAAAACTTTATCATTCTCAAAAAAGTTGGACAATCACATTGGAGCTGTTTGGTACTTTATTCATCACTACAATGCCTTACTTCGAGCCTGACCATTACTATTCATGACTACCAGTTTGGGAACACTACAAAGAGATGAAAAAAGTTCGCGATCGGATCATTCATCTCAAATCGATTGACCAAAAGCCATCAGGTATAGAAGATGAGACAATTTGGGGAACTATGCTCAGAATCCATGATAAACCTCTTTGCGATTTCGCCTATGAAGTAATTGGCTATTTTGAACCAGCTATTTCAAATCGAAGATGGTATAAAAAGTACCCTTATGGGAAAGCCTAACAAATCAAATGCACCGGAACTTAGTTGCATGGCAGAGTTTGAGTTACCAAGTTACTTATCTCCAGTGAGTGGGAAGGTTTAGTTGCTAAATCATATTTTTAGGGATGACGTTTTTTATGAAAGTAAATATAGTCTAGAATCGAGTGCAAATAAATATTCTCTGTGCTTCGGCTAATGTGTTTAAGACGAAGTGTTTGTCGGACTTGATTAAGAAGATTTATAGGAATCAGTAGACATCTCCAACAATTCTTGTGGGACAGGCATCCAGCCCTCCCTGGACTGGCTTTCACTTCTATGTCTATTCATTCCCACAAAAGGCCGATCGCAAACCGCACCGCTTCCCCCATTACCGAACAACGATCGCAATCCGAAGCCGTTTTCTCCCACCTGAGCAACTGTTCCCGAAACACCGGGTCTTGCTTGGCCCGCTGCACGGTGCTTGCAATTTCCGACGCAGAAGAGCAAGTGCGGGTATTAGCCAATCTCCGGCTTCAAGTGTTAACAATTAACTGTTAATAATCGATCAAAAGGCCGATCGCAAACCGCACCGCTTCCCCCATCATCGAACAGCGAACGCGATCCGAAGCCGTTTTCTCCCACCTGAGCAACTGTTCCCGAAAAGCCGGGTCTTGCTTGGCCCGCTGCACGATCGCCTGACTGATGACTTTCTTTTGAATCTGCTCTGTCGGGATACCTTGCTGCTTCAAATAATCCAACAGCCGCTGCACGCTTTCAGAGAATTTATCCGGCGTCTGAGACATCAAAATAAACGAAATTTGGCGTACCATTCGCTGGTAGATTTCCTGTCTTCTGAGCAATACTTCCTTTTGGGCTGGCTCCACCGGCTCCACACTGTTACTAGCAACAGCCAAGTCGAGCAAACTCAAAATTTCAGCGCCTTTGGCTAAAACCTTTTCCAACATATCTGGATAAAGCGCCAATATGCGATCGCCCAAAATCTTGCCATTCACCAAACGGTTCGCGCTCAGCCGCAGTAAATGTTGTTCTCCAGCAGACTCAAAAAATTGAACTTTCAACTTGAGTTCGCGGCTTTCCAACTCCACCCGACGCACCGTAAAAACCAAAGCCTCCCAATTAGGAGGTTCAGCAAAACACACCTCCACAATCGAACTTTCCTCTTGATGCTGCCGCCCCAATTCCCCAGACTCAAAATCGCGATCGACCGGCAAGCGATTTGCCGCAACTTTCGCAGTATAATCAAACTGAGTAAAAACATAGCGACAGTCAACTTTCGACAGATCGACATCTTGAACTTGCCAATTTTGAATGCAGCAGCCCGTAAGCTGCGCCCCCTCCACATTCGTCCGAATCAAACGGCACTCAATCAAACAAGCTTCTCTTAAATCCGCCTCACCCAACATCGCATCCATCAAATAAGCGCCGCTCAAATCAGCTTTTTGCAAATCAGCATTCCGCAAATTGGCTTCGCTCAAATCCGCCCGCAACAAATACACTCCTTGCAGGTTAGCTCGCAGCAAAAGCGCCTTCTTAAAACTAGCTTTCAATAAATAAGAACCCGCCAGATTCGCTCGACTCAAATCAGCGTTATCCAGCACCGCCTCAGTCAAATCCGCCCCCGCCAGCACTGCTCGGTGCAAGTCAGCGCCCGTCAGATTTGCCGATCGCATTTGAGCGCCATTCAAGTCAGCTTCAATCAAATTTACACCAGTCAAAATTGCCGATCGCAAATTCGCTTCCACCAAATGCGCTTCCCGCAAATTAGCACCAGTTAAATTAGCACCAACAAGACTGGCGCGGTTGAGATTCGCCTCCATCAATTCCGCCGCCATCAAATTCGCGCCGTCGAGTTTAGCCCCGGTCAAATTAATTTGGTCAGATTTAACTCCTTGAAGATTAGCACCGCCCAAATCCGCTTCGGGGAGCGCGGCCCAATTGAGTTCTGCTGCTTCCAAACAAGCAAGGCGCAAATCCGCTTTAGCAAGATTTGCCCCGCTCAAATTCGCCCCGCTCAGATTCGCCCCGGCCAGCCCCGCACTGCGGAGATCCGCGCGGCGCAAACAAGCCCCTATCAACTTGGCATTGCTCAAAAAAGACCAGCTCAAATTAGCACCGGTCAAGTTAGCACCAGTGAGGTCTATTTCTCGCAGGTTGACACCGCTTAAACTAGCGCCGCTGAGGTCAATGTGACCAAAGTTGCGCTCTCCCTGTTGATAGCGCTGTAAAAATTCTTGTGTTTCCATTCCGCAGGTTTGAGGGCTGGCAATTTAGCTGTTTTAGGACGCGCTGGCCAATCGATTTTAGATTTTAGATTTTAGATTAAAGAATTGAAGCATTGACCCCACAGATAAATTCGGGGGGCAAGTTTCATCGGATACAGGTTTTTTATTTCTGGACGGATGAATCCGGGGGCTTGTATCCTGGATGCTTGATTGTCAATAACTTTAACTGTAAGGTACGCACGGAACACGAGCGGGCTAGGCACGGGGACACTACTCCTACTACTTACTGCAAGAACTCACGTCCTCCGGGCGATCCGTATGCACCTTACCCCTATAGATAGCGGCTCAAAGGATTTGTTACGTAAGTTCTATTTCTACTACTAGCTTTACAGACTTTTGTAACTTTAACTAGCCGAGTTCATCTCTGATACGCTGCCCCGCCGGAGACTGCTTTTATCTAAAGCGCTGCAATTCTTGCTGCAAGTGCTTTCCCCATTTAGCCGCTAGAGGAATTTCTGTAAAAGGAACCTGCACCGCAGCAGCATCTTTGAACAAAAATTCGAGGGCGATTGGACTTCCAGAATTCGGCGGCGACTCTAAATCAACTGCCTGAGAGTTGACTAACAACCGCAGCGAATGCACGTCTTTTAAAGAAAAACTTTGCAAATTAACCGGCCCGCTGCGAGTAGGTTTTCCCCAAGTTAAACAGTCTTCTTGCTGACCGAGTACAGCATAAATATCGTACTTGGCTTTAGCGAATTGTTCGGCCCAGACGCGATACGCTTCCAGCTTTTGATACTCGTTCCATCCAGCCCAAGCCAGAGAAATAAAAATTGCCAGCAGCGGCAGCCACATTAAACCTCTTTCCATGCAATACCTTTGTTGAAAATACTCGCTTGCTCTGTTTGTCATATACTGTAATGATACAATTGATTGAACTCCTAAAACTTGCTCTGGAATTTAAACTAGAAATTAGAGCAATTTTTGTTCGAGCAACAGCCACAGCCGAAAAATACCAAACGCCCGCGTGCGAGATATCCACAAGTCGCAGCAAGGAAAACTGGCGCTGGCGGTGAAAATTGGGTTATTGTGGTGAACAAGCCTTCCCTAAACGGACGATCGGCAATGAAAAAGTTTTTCCTTCTGTGCTTATTTTTAATCGGGCTCGGCTGGGCGATTTCTAATTTCCCAGGACTTGCGACTCAAGGCACTTACGACTCGATTGTGCTGGATTTCCGCGAAGATTTGGGTGCTGCTGAGATTGCGAAAGAAGTAAATGCGATCGCCCAACAGTACCAAGTGGCACCGCAACTCAACAGCGAATTCTCAGCGGCCGACAATGTATATGTAGTTAAGGGCGATCGCACTTTGCTAAATGCCCTGAAAAAATCAAATTTGGCTAAAGATACCGAATACATTGAACCCAACTACGTCTACAGCGCTTTCGAGATTCCCAACGACCCCATGTATACCAAGCAGTGGAATCTCCGCAGCATCAATGTAGAATCTGCCTGGAACGAAACCAAAGGCAGCGGCACAACAGTAGCGATAATTGACACGGGCATTAGTCCTGTCGCTGACTTAAAAGAAACCAAATTTGTACCGGGCTATGACTTTGTAAACGATCGCGCCGAGGCCTACGATGACAACGGCCACGGTACTCACGTCGCAGGTACTGTCGCCCAATCAACTAACAACAATTACGGCGTCGCAGGCATCGCTTACGAAGCAGCTTTAATGCCGCTGAAAGTGTTAAGCGACAGCGGCGGCGGCACGGTTTCCGACATTGCCGAAGCGATTAAATTTGCTGCTGACAACGGTGCAGATGTCATCAACATGAGTCTCGGCGGCGGTGGCGAAAGTCAGTTAATGGAAGAGGCGATCGACTACGCCCACTCTAAAGGTGTTGTCATCATCGCAGCCGCCGGCAACTCCGGCGAGAGTTCTGCTTCCTATCCCGCCCGCTATCCCCACGTCATCGGCGTTTCCGCCCTCGGCCCCGACGACGAAAAAGCCTCTTACTCGAATTTCGGCGCGGGGGTTGACATTTCAGCCCCAGGCGGTTCTGAAATAGGCAAAATTCTGCAAAGTACGATCGACCCGGAAACCGGCGCCGAAGTCTTTGAAGGCTACCAAGGCACTAGCATGGCTTCTCCCCACGTTGCAGCCGTTGCAGCCCTTGTCAAGGCCTCGGGCATCACAGAACCAGACGCAATTCGCAGCGTACTCTTGCAGTCCTCGCGAAATGTCACTGAAGATCCGTTAAACCATTTTGGTTCGGGACACCTCGACGCAGCAGCAGCAGTTCAGCTAGCCCAGCGCGGACAAATCAACTTCCGCGATTTCTTCCGCTGGCTGCGCGATAACGGCTATCTCAGCCCTCGCTTTTGGATTGACGGCGGTGCAGTCGCACTGTTGCCTAAAATTGCAATGGTGCTCGGTTCTTACCTGCTGGCTTTCTTTATGCGGAATTATTTTCCGTTCCAGTGGACTTGGGGCTTTTCCGGCGGCTTGATGGCTGGCAGTTCTGGGTTCTTTTTCCTCCGCAACTTGTTTGTATTTGACTTGCCGCAGTGGCCGATGCGGGTGATGGGCAGTTCTATTCCCGAACTCGGCGGCGCAATTAATGGCAGCAGTATGCTGAATCCCTTTTTTGCTAGCGTTTTGATTCCTGGGATTTTGATTGCTTTGCTGTTGGGACATCAACAGTGGAAGTGGATCGCGATCGCCATTTCGATCGGCTTTGCTAGCTGTTTAGCGGTGAATGCTTTTGTGTCTCCCGCAGTCTGGGGATTGGGCACAGGTTTGGTATCACAAACATTTTTGATTGTCAATGCTTTTCTGTGTTTCGGACTGGCGCGTTTAGCAATTAAAACAGAGGTGCGATCGGCATGAGTATTACTGTCAAAGGCAAAATTGAACGTAAAGGATTAGGCCCGGGCACTTGGGCTTTGGTGGGCGAAGATGGGGAAACTTACGAACTTAAGGATGCTCCTTCTGAGTTGAAAAAAGCTGGTTTGAAAGTCAGCGTTAAAGGTGAAGTCCGCAAGGATGTGATGACTTTTGCGATGATCGGTCCGGTGCTTGAGGTGCAGTCTTTTGAGGTGTTGTAGGTCGATCGACTAATCCAGCTTTCGAGCAAAAAAAACCCCGGCCTTAATTGGCTGGGGTTTATTAATCAGGGTGCATCTACTAATTTAATCTCCCGCCTCACAGCACCTCTTTCAGGACAGTTTGGCAGCATTTGCGATAATTTGCGGTGAAGGCGTGCGATC
>NZ_JAUBRJ010000111.1:0-14975 GCF_036701805.1 Microcoleus sp. N3A4 | reverse complement strand
TTTTAATAATTTTAGAAATCGCGTATTAGCTTGCTTCTCTGATTAGATAAAATTATAACCACAAGTTCAGGAGAGCCAATTACTGAATTTGGATTCTAAGTTATCATTTTTTTGCAAAAAATGAATTGGATGTTGAATTGCTTCAGTAATTAATTTAATATTAGGGGCGGGATTTGCTGCTTTCAGCCTATCTTCTGTTCCTAACATATTTGCAAAAACTGCTGTTAATTCGCCTAAGCCATTGTCAGAATTAGTCCAAAAGCTTCCAATATTAGGGCTATAAATATTAAAACCAAAACCTTGAAGATGCGGTTCTGGATTGCCCTGATCTTTCTTTGTAGATATACTTTCTAGAAAAAATTTAAAATTCGCTTCATCACCTTCCTTGCAAATTGTCAAATCTTTTAGAACTTTTGCGTTTTTTTTACCATTGACTTTTGACTTTAAAAGGCTTAATGACTCTTTCAGGGTAGCACTTTTGCCAGCATTATTCGGTCCAACAAATACTACTATTTCATTCGCCTTTAGTTTAATCTGAGTGCCATCGTTAAACTCTATTTCACTTATCCAAATTTTTGTCATATAGCAATCCGAAATGAGTTATAGCTTAATTGACTTATCTGAAAACGCCCAAGATAATCGTTATCCAATTACAAAGCGGACGATTAAAATTGGAGTTGTAACGCAACTGCGGTTTAATTACAGCTTATTTAGGCAATTTAATAGTTAAACAAGCCGTTTGGATAAACTACCACAGGTTATACTCTAAGTCAAACGCGATCGCGTCAATTATCTATCTGCTAAAGGCGATCGCTATTGCTGTGAGTCGTGAGTTCTAAGCGATCGCCTCAATAATCTATCTCTTAAAGGTTTGCTGAAGGCGATCGCCATTCCTGTGAGTCGTAATTTTTGGGCGATCGCTCAAACCCAGTAAATTATCCCAGTTTGGTTATTGATCGGCATTCTAATTACTATCTTGCTCTATTCATGTATATCATACCCCAGCAAGGTTTTAATGTCAAAGATGCGAGGGTATTCTTTAACTCCAATGGCGATCGCATCTATTGAACAGCTAGCAGCGATCGCAGCACGAATATTACTGCCATTGGTGTGTCCTCACCGAGAGGAATGATGGGTAATGGAGGGATGATACTATTACTGCTTGCCTCGCACGGCTATCTTTAATGGGCACTGTTTGACACACCTGCTATTTTTCAAAGCAAAGATTTAGAAAGCAACGCCTTATATCTAGCTACATATAATCAAAATATCATCCTTTAGAGAGACACACAACTGCTAGTTTACTGCCAACATTGGGCTAGAGTAAATTTTAGATACATTTTACTTTAACCATTATTTCTGGACTGATTTTAGAGTTCGCGATTCTTTCACAAAATCTCAACCTCAATCTCAAGTCAGGGATAGATTTACTATCCGTGATTGAGGGAATTGCGGATTTAGGCTTAAGCATTTACTGGATATTGCGCTACGTTCATCTGGGGGAAAAATTTCAGGCCCGGAACCAGCTTTACATCCTACCCGCAAGGAAATAATTCAACTTTTACAAATAGCAGATTTAGTCAATAATGAAATTAACCTGAAGGCTCAAAATAATGAACTTCAAACGCATTCTAGTTGCCATTAATCATTCTCCTTTAACATCCATCGTGTTCGATCGCGCACTCAATTTAGCGCAGCAAGAGCAAGCTAAATTGATGATCCTTCATTGCCTCGCAGACTTTACTGCGATCGATCCAGGATTCCAGTCAGGTGGGACATTTGGAATCTATCCAATCAACACTGGGTTTTCTCAATTACTCCAGGACGAAACGCTTCAGCTACAGATTGAGCAGGCAAAAACTTGGTTGCAAGAATACTGCGATCGGGCAACTGCCCGAAATATTCCTGCTGAATACCAACACAATTTTGGTGAGCCAGGGGCAACGATTTCCAGTGTTGCTCAAGAGTGGAAAGCCGATCTGATCGTACTGGGTCGGCATGACCACTCTGCGATCGCAGAATTTTTCGTAGGTAGTGTCAGCAATCATGTGGTCGATCGCGCGAATTGTTCTGTTTTAGTCATAAAAGATACAAATCCCGATAAAGAAAAATAAAGAGAGAAAAACCGTGAACACAATTGATCGGACTGGTTTATCGGGCTTAGAAATTGGGCAATTAACCATAAAAACAAACACTCTTTCCCCAGAACTACTCCACAAAATAGATGCCTACTGGCGTGCCGCCAACTATCTGTCAGTTGGGCAAATTTATCTCTACGACAATCCATTGCTGAAGGAGCCTCTGAAACTGTCCCACGTCAAACCATTGGTGGTTGGACACTGGGGTACGACACCGGGACAGAATTTTATCTATGTACACTTGAATCGAGCGATTAAGAAATATGACCTAGATATGCTCTACATCGCTGGCCCCGGTCACGGTGGCCCAGCAATTGTGGGTAACGTTTACCTCGAAGGCACCTGGAGCGAAGTTTATCCCAACGTCACTCAGGACGAAGCTGGGTTGAAAAAGCTGTTTACGCAATTCTCCTTTCCGGGTGGGATTTCCAGCCACGTTGCGCCGACAACGCCGGGGTCAATTCACGAAGGAGGTGAGTTGGGATACTCGCTCAGTCACGCTTTCGGCGCTGCCTTTGACAATCCCGATCTGATTGTTGCCTGCGTCATTGGCGATGGGGAAGCGGAGACAGGCCCCTTAGCGACAGCATGGCAGTCTAACAAGTTACTCAACCCAATTACCGACGGTGCTGTGCTGCCAATCCTGCACCTGAATGGCTACAAAATCAACAACCCAACCGTCTTGGCTCGCATCGAGCATGAAGAGTTAGAGCAATTTCTGCGAGGCTGCGGCTGGACACCTTACTTTGTGGAAGGCGACGAGCCGGAAAAGATGCACGAACTTATGGCCAGCACTCTGGACAGGGCGATCGAGCATATCCGGCAAATCCAAAGCAATGCGCGGAATCAGAACGATACTACTCGCCCCCGCTGGCCCGCGATCGTCCTGAAGTCGCCCAAGGGCTGGACGGGGCCAAAAGTCGTGGATGGTCTGCAAATCGAAGGTACATCGCGATCGCACCAGGTGCCGCTACTGGTGAACTCCGAGCATCCCGATCACGTCCAGCAGTTGGAAAACTGGATGAAAAGCTACAAAGCAGAAGAACTGTTCGATGAGGATGGCCGACTCTTGCCGGAATTGGCTGAACTGGCCCCGAAGGGCGATCGGCGCATGGGTGCAAACCCCCACGCCAACGGCGGTCTACTGCTGCACGACCTGCAAATGCCAGACTTCCGCCACCACGCGGTGTCAGTGCCTGCACCTGGTGCCGTTGACGGTCAAGATACCCTCGTGCTGGGCAAATTCCTGCGTGATGTAGTCAAGTTAAATCAGCGCAATTTCCGCATCTTCGGCCCCGATGAGACACTCTCGAATCTTTTGGGCGCGGTGTTTGAAGTCACTAATCGTCAGTGGGAAGCGCGGGAAGAAAAAAATGATGAATTCCTCGCGCCCGCCGGACAAGTGCTGGACTCTATGCTCAGCGAACACCAGTGCCAAGGTTGGTTGGAAGGCTATCTGCTGACCGGGCGGCACGGGCTGTTCAACAGCTATGAGGCGTTTATTCGCATCGTTGATTCGATGTTCAGCCAGCACGCCAAATGGTTGAAGGTAACATCGGAACTGCCCTGGCGACGACCGATCGCATCGCTGAACTATCTGCTCGCCTCCCACGTCTGGCAGCAGGATCATAACGGTTTCACGCACCAAGACCCCGGTTTCCTCGACCACGTAATCAACAAGAAAGCCGATATCGTGCGTGTGTACCTGCCACCCGACGCGAACTGTCTGCTGTCGGTCTTCGATCACTGTCTACGCAGCCGACACTACGTGAATGTGGTAGTTGCTGGCAAACACGCGCTCCCTCAATGGCTGAGTATGGACGCGGCGATATTGCATTGCACTGAAGGCATTGGCATCTGGCAATGGGCTAGCAACGACCAAGATACTGAGCCGGATGTGGTGATGGCTTGCTGTGGAGATACGCCGACGCTAGAGATTTTGGCTGCCGTTTCCATCCTGCGAGAACATCTGCCCGATCTGAAAATACGGGTAATTAATGTCGTCGATCTGATGAAATTGCAATCCGAGAGCGAACACCCGCACGGACTGAGCGAAACGGATTACGATTCGCTCTTCACCAAAGACAAGCACATCATTTTTGGCTTTCATGGATACCCCTGGTTGGTGCATCGGCTGACCTACCGCCGTACCAATCGCAATCTCCACGTCCGGGGCTACAAGGAAGAAGGCACAATCACAACGCCTTTTGACATGAGGGTGCAAAATGACCTGGATCGCTTTCATCTGGTGCAAGACGTGGTGGATCGTCTGCTGCATTTGGGTAGTAAGGGAGACTATCTCAAGCAGATGATGCAGGACAAGTTGATCGAGCATAAGCATTACATCAACAAGCACGGCGAAGACTTGCCGGAAATCCGCAATTGGAAGTGGGGCGCAGTAAGGAATGTCAAGGGTTGGAAAGACAGACAGCCAGATCCTAGTCATTCCATCTAAATATTAAGCCAATCACAATTACAACAGGAGAACATCGTGCAAATCCAAATCCATACCGGCCATAACATCAAAGGTCACGAAGCACTAGCCATTCAGTTTAGTAGTTTAGTGGCAGAGAGCCTGAGCCGATTCAGCGATCGCATCACTCACGTTGATGTTCACCTGAGCGATGAGAACAGCGACAAGAAGGGCGGCGATGACGATATGCGCTGCATGATCGAAGCCCGCCTCAAAGGACACCAACCCCTCGCGTAACACATCAGGCAGCGACCTTAGACCAAGCTGTGGACGGGGCTGCCGATAAATTGACCAGATTGATCGATAGCACTCTCGGACGGCTGCACGACCAAGAAAATCAGAGAACTGACCCACCTCTATCTAGCTCAGTTAATAGTCAATAAATTTTCCCAGGAGTCAAAAATGAATGCACAAGACCTTATAGACACTGCAAGGATGCTGGTTGCCGACTACAAAGGTCTGCTGGCGATGGATGAAAGTAATCCAACCTGTAACAAACGATTCGCAAAGTTAGGCATTCCCCAGACCGAGGAAGCCCGACGCGCCTATCGAGAATTGATTATCACCACGCCCGGTCTTGGTGAGTACATTAGTGGCGCGATCCTTTACGATGAAACTATTCACCAACAGCAGAGAAATGGCATTCCCTTTATTAAAGCCATCACCGATGCGGGAATTATTGCCGGCATCAAAGTTGACATTGGTGCTAAGGATATGGCAGGTCATCCTGGAGAGAAGATCACCGAAGGTCTGGATGGATTGCGCGATCGCCTCCAGGAATATTTTCAAATGGGCGCTCGTTTTGCCAAGTGGCGCGCGGTGATTGCGATCGGCGATGGTATTCCCAGCCGGGGTTGCATCGAGGCTAACGCGCAAGCTTTAGCTCGCTATGCTGCGTTGTGCCAGGAAGCGGGACTGGTTCCCATTGTCGAGCCAGAAGTGCTGATGGACGGAGCACATACCCTGTCGAGGTGCAGCGAGGTGACGGCGGACGTTCTGCGAAGCGTCTTCAACCAACTCTACACGCAACGGGTGATCCTGGAAGGCATGATCCTGAAGCCCAATATGGTGCTTCCGGGATTGACTTGTTCTCAACAAGAATCGGTGGACGAGGTGGCTGATGCTACGGTGAACTGTCTGTTGCGGGCAGTCCCAGCGGCCGTTCCGGGAATTGCGTTCTTGTCGGGCGGACAATCCGGTGAACTTGCTTCGGCTCGTTTGAATGCCATGAATATTCGGTTCAAAGCGCGATCGCCCTGGGCATTAGCGTTTTCCTTTGCCCGCGCCATCCAGCAACCAGCGTTAGAGCTTTGGCAAGGCAAAGAGGCGAATGTGTCAAAGGCACAGCAGGCTTTGTTGCATCGAGCTAAGTGCAATTGGGCGGCGCGTCGGGGCGAATACAAGGTCGCGATGGAGGAGACGGGAGCCTGAAAACAAGTAAGGGACTATGGAAAAACTAGGACAAAATAATGAACAATTCACGCTCCCGAAATTCTGGATAAGTGACAATTCCCACCTAGTTTATCAGTCATATTTTTGAATTCAAATTAAGTTTAGATGAATCATCATTTTTAGCATTTCAGATAGTATTTCAGATAACAGCATTACATATTGAGAGGTCAGTGATGCCAACGGCAACGGATTTTAAAGACTATTACGCCATCCTGGGAGTGAGCAAAACTGCAACTCCTGAAGAAATCAAACGGGCTTACCGCAAACTGGCCCGCAAGTACCATCCTGACCTCAATCCTGGGGATAAAGATGCAGAGGCAAAGTTCAAAGACTTGAACGAAGCAAATGAGGTACTTTCCGATCCAGAGAACCGGCAAAAGTACGATCGCTTTGGTCAACATTGGAATCAGCCGGGATACACTGAAGCGCCAACTCCTAGAGGAACTAATGTTTCGGCGGAAGACTTCGATCGCTACGATGACTTTGATTCCTTTATCAACGATTTGCTGGGAGGAATGAAAGGTGGATCGAAACGTAGAACCCAGAACTATCAAACTGCGACCAATGGCTTTAATGATTTTGGTGACGGATTTCGTTCTCAAGCGCCCGCGCCCGATACCGAAGCTGCGATCGCACTCACATTTTCGGAAGCTTTTCACGGTGTCCAGAAGCGGCTACAACTCGACGATGAAACAATCAACGTCCGCATTCCCGCAGGCGCAAAACCAGGTAGTCGCATTCGACTCAAAGGTAAAGGTCGTCCTAGTCCATTTTCTCAACAGCGCGGCGATTTGTATCTAACTATCGAGGTTTTGCCCCATTCCTTCTTTCGATTCGAGGGTGATGACCTCGTTTGTGAGATTCCAATTCGCCCCGATGAAGCCGTTTTAGGGGCAGAAATCAGCGTGCCAACTCCCGATGGTAGTGTCACAATGAAAGTACCCAAAGGAGTGCGATCTGGACAATCGTTAAGACTGCGCGGCAAAGGCTGGACGTTGCAAAAAGGGGGACGCGGTGACTTACTCGCCAAACTTCTGATTGTCACGCCAAAAGACTTAAGTGCGATCGAGCAAGAATGCTACGAAAAAATTCAGGCAAATACGAGTTTTAACCCCCGTACCCAGTTAGAGGAAATTAAGTTATGAGCTTTAGCCTTTCAAAAATTGTGGTTTCACCCGAAGGTGAGCAACTCTATACCTTTGAATATGCTGCCTTGCTAACAGAGACTTCGATTACGCTGGTGAAGGTTTATGTTGAGTTAGGGGTAATTGAGCCGATCGGCGACCTGCTGCATTCCCGCGAGATTGCTCGAATTGCTCAGATTCAGCGGTTGCGTCAAGACTTGGGGCTGAACTTAGTCGGAGCCGCAATGGTGCTCGATATGGCTCAAGAAATTGCTCAATTACGGGCACAGCTCAAGGCGCATCAGTCTCATCCATCAAATGCGTTATGAGCTATCTAAACCTACCAGAAAAGCCAATATTAGATCGGGAGCGCAGGGAGGTACTGCAACAGTGGGAAGATTGGCTAGAAATGCCGATGCTGGTGCTGAGCTTTGCTTGGTTAGGACTGTTTATCGTTGAGCTAGTTTGGGGACTAAATCCTCTATTAGAAGCGATCGGCATTACCATTTGGATTGTCTTTATTGTGGATTTTAGCATCAAATTTCTCCTCGCTCCTCGCAAACTTTCTTACCTCAAGCACAACTGGTTAATTGCCTTCTCACTGTTCATCCCAGCGCTACGAACCCTTCGGATTGTGCGATTCATACAGTCTTTGCGATCGGTTCATGCGGTTCGAGGGTTACAGTTGTTGGGAATGATGACACGAACTAACAGAGGAATGCGATTACTCGCTGTAAGTGTTCAGCGTCGAGGGTTTGGCTATGTGATGGGATTAACTGCGATCGTTATCTTAGTTGGCTCGGCTGGAATTTATGCGTTTGAGCGCGAACTTCCTAATAGCAATATCACCGACTATGGTACTGCGCTGTGGTGGACGGCAATGCTGATGACCACGATTGGATCTGATTACTTTCCAAAAACACCGGAAGGGCGGGTGCTATGTTTTTTACTGGGATTGTATGCGATCGCGGTATGTGGTTATGCGACAGCAATGCTAGCAACATTCTTTGTAGGTCAGGATGCTGAGGATGATGAAGCAGAACTAGCAGGTGCAAAATCAATTCAAGCTCTGCAAGCAGAAATTTCTGCACTGCGAACTGAGGTTCAAGCCTTAGCACGACGAGGCTTAAACCAATAACTTGCTAAGACTCACAAATTAAATAAAACCCTGCTTTCATAAAAACTCTTCCTTAAGAATGATACCCTCGCTAATTATAAAGGGTAGGCTAATCATAAACTACATTGCAGCGCCATATTAGTCACTTCAACTTGTTCTTTAACAAGCTTTGTCCAATAATAATAGAAGTTAAAGGGTGAAGTGTATTTACTTAAACCCATCTATAAGCAAGCAAAATTATTGTCACAACTCATTTGCTTCTGTGCCTAATCCAATCAAAGATACATAATTAAAAAATGCGAAATTAATTTTGCATAGTACACATTAAGTGGAACTCGTTAACAAAGGAGATATAAATGAAAACAAAAGTCGGGCTGTGGATTGACCATAGGAAAGCTACTGTCGTGGCGATTACAGAGAAAGGAGAAGAGATAAAAGAGATAATTTCTGAGGTAGAAAAACAGCCTCGGCGTTCGGGTGATTCACCTCTTAAGGGCACTTATGAATCACGTCATATTCCCGCTGATAATACACGCCAGAGAACTTTTACAGGAGAACTCAATATTTACTACGATCGGGTAATTGCGTATATTCGTGATGCAGAGTCTATTCTAATATTTGGGCCGGGTGAGGCAAAAGATGAACTAAAAGAACGTCTTGAAAAAAATAACCTCAGTGGCCGCGTTGTAGGTATTGAAACAGTTGATAAAATGACTGATTCTCAGATTGCGGCGAAGATTCGACAGCACTTTGCCGAGTAGCGATCGGCAGCATCAATACGAATTGACCTGTTTTTTATGTTTATTATCCAAAAGCAAGAGTATGGTTTCACCAGTTGATATCAATACCATAAGTGGCTTATCAGAACAAGACGCGATCGCCCGACTCAAAGATGAAGGCTACAATGAACTTCCCTCAGCACAATCGCGCAATCTTTTCTCGATCGCTTGGGACATCATTCAAGATCCAATCTTTCTCTTGCTAGTCGGCGGTGGTGTCATTTATTGGGTTTTAGGCGACCTACAAGAAGCCCTAATTTTGTTAGGATTCGTCTTTTTTATCACCGGAATTAGCCTCTACCAAGAAGGCAAAACCGAACACGCCTTAGAAGCTTTGCGCGATCTTTCCAGTCCTCGCGCCTTGGTGATTCGGGATGGGGAGCAAAAACGGATTGCAGGGCGAGAAGTCGTCCGGGAAGATATCTTAATTCTAGCAGAAGGCGATCGCGTTCCTGCGGATGCGATAGTGCTTTCTTGCTCTAATTTCTCCACCGATGAATCATTATTAACTGGCGAATCTTTACCCGTTCGCAAAGTTGCGGCGGTGGGTAGCGTAGAAATGGCTCGTCCGGGGGGAGATGAGTTACCATTTGTGTTTTCTGGAACCTTAGTTGTTCAGGGACAAGGAATAGCTAAAGTCCAAGCGATTGGCCCTAAAACAGAGATGGGCAAGATTGGCAAAGCCTTACAAAAAGTGAAGTCTGAACCAACACCTTTGCAACAGGAAATGAATCGGTTAGTGAGTCGTTTGTTTGGTATTGCTTTATTATTATGTGTCGCGATTGTAGTAATTTATGGGCTCACGCGAGGAGATTGGCTCAAAGGATTTCTGGCGGGAATTACATTAGCAATGGCAATTTTGCCAAATGAATTTCCAGTTGTTGTGACAATCTTCTTAGCATTAGGAGCTTGGCGAATTTCTCAAAATCATGTCTTAGCTCGTCGCACTTCAGCGGTTGAAACTTTAGGTTCTGCAACAGTTTTGTGTGTGGATAAAACCGGGACGCTGACTCAGAATATTATGGCTGTGCAACAACTATTTGCATATAACCAGTCAGAAAATTCTCAGCCATATAATTTGGAATTACATTCAAAAGAACAGCTCCCCGAATCGGTGCATGAATTAGTAGAATTTTCCATTCTGGCAAGCCAAAGAGATCCGTTCGATCCGATGGAAAAAGCATTTAAGCAATTGGGCGATCGCGCTCTCGCAAATACCGAACATTTGCATAACGATTGGAAACTATTACGAGAATATCCGCTCTCACCGGATCTATTAGCAATGTCTCACGTTTGGCAGTCAGCCGATAGCAAAGAGTATGAAATTGCTGCCAAAGGAGCGCCGGAAGCGATCGCGGATCTCTGTCATTTCACACCCGAACAGCAGCAAATTCTGGCAGCACAAATCAGTGAAATGGCACAGCAAGGATTGCGGGTACTAGGTGTTGCCAAAGCATCTCTTATTGATGCGCCGCCCCCATTTTTACCTCCTCATCCTTCGCTCAGTCCCGATCGTTTACCCGATAAACAACATGACTTTCCTTTTCAATTTATAGGATTAGTTGGACTGTCCGATCCAGTGCGTCCAACCGTTGCGGCGGCAATTAAAGAATGTTATACTGCTGGTATTCGAGTCGTGATGATTACAGGTGATTATCCAGAAACTGCTCAAACCATTGCTCGTCAAGTTGGATTAATGCAAATGGGAGCCATCGTAACTGGAGCAGAATTAGATCGCATGAGTGACGATGAACTTCAGCAGCGCATTCAAAGTACAAATATCTTTGCAAGAGCCGTTCCCGAACAAAAATTGCGGATAGTTAATGCTTTGAAATCCAAGGGTGAAGTCGTTGCCATGACAGGGGATGGTGTGAATGATGCGCCTGCCTTAAAATCTGCCCAAATTGGGATAGCAATGGGTCAGCGAGGCACAGATGTGGCCCGTGAATCTGCGGCTTTAGTATTATTAGATGATGATTTTTCATCCATCGTGCAAGCGGTCAAACTTGGACGGCGAATTTTTGATAATCTCCGCACAGCAATGGCATATCTTCTAGCAATTCACATTCCAATCGCAGGGATGTCTTTAATTCCAGTTTTGTTTAAGTTGCCGTTAGTATTACTTCCCGTTCACGTTGCCTTTCTACATCTGATTATCGACCCAGCTTGCTCAATTGTGTTAGAAGCCGAACCCGCAGAACCAACAGTAATGAAGCGTCCTCCCCGCAACTCGAAAGAACCCTTGTTTGGCAAGAAAACTGTGGGATTGGCGGTATTACAAGGGGGCGGAATCTTAGTAATTGTGCTCGCAATCTATGTGACATCGCTATATCTAGGAGAAGGCGAACTTAATGCCCGTGCGTTAACCTTTACAGCATTAATTTTAGCAAATTTAGGGCTAATTTTGAGCGCAAGTTCAACCTCGCCCCTCAGTTTAAAAATACTGAAAACCTCCAATGCTGCCCTTTGGTGGGTGATGGGTGGGGGACTGTTTTTTATGGCAATCGTGCTTTACTTTCCCTTCTTGCGTAATTTGTTTAGCTTCTCTTTTCTGCATCCGATCGATCTTGCTATTTGTCTACTCGGTGGAGGAATTAGCTTAGTCTGGTTTGAACAGTTAAAGTTAATCAATCAATCCCAAGGAGTTATTAACTCTAAATCAAGAAAACCTATCGCAGAACATCTATAGCAAGTCTATTTGAGTCATGAATGTAGAACCACCTGAAACGCTTGCGATCATTGAATCGATTGTTTACAAATCAAATGGTTTTGCTATATAATGACATTCATACGAACTTTGCGATTCCTAACACTTATGCTGGCTTCCTTTAGTCTCAGTTTGTCTATGACACACTTGCTAGAGTTGCAGGGCTATTTCATTCTAATTAATGACTTGATAAAATAAGAGAGTAATCTTACCCATCCTTCGGCTCAAAATGTCACAGATTGCCATTGTTGAAGCATTTGTAGCTCTTGAAGATTCTCGCCGTCAAGCAGGAGTGCGTCATACTCAAAGCTTAAGGCTAGCCTTGTTTACCCTCGCCGTTGCAGCAGGAAATCGGGGCTTTTTGGCCATTGGAGATTGGATAAAAGCTTACCAGGAGGAACTCTTAGAATTATTCACCCCTCCAAAAAGACGCTTACCTTCGTACAGCACGATCCGACGAACATTGCTACGAATTGATGAGCAACGCTATTGTGCCTGCCTGTCCCGTTTTTTTGGGATTGAACCGATCGCCGGAGAAACCATTGCGGTGGACGGCAAAGTTTTGCGAGGGTCTTATGAAGCAATTAATGATGACCCATCAGTGGAGTCTCATCCGGCGATTATGTTAGTGAGTGCGTACATCGTAGAACGAGGGTTAATTCTTGAACCCTACGAGGTAGATTCAAAAACCAATGAAATCACGGCATTACCAGCCTTTATCAAACAAATGGCCCTCAAGGGTGTGGTGTTCGCTTTTGATGCCATCAGTATCCAAAAAAAACCGCTCAAGTTATTGTAGAGAGTGGCAATGACTATATTGGGGCGCTCAAAGGCAACCAATCAGGCCCAATTGCAGCAGTATGCGCCAACTTCGAGGCTCAAGAGACACATCAACAGATAAATTCGGGGCATGGTCGAATTGAAAAACGTACTGTCAGTATTAGTCATCAATTAGATAAAATTCCCAAGTTTCCGAGACTGCAAACCCTGATTCGTATTGAGTCAGAGCGCCCGGTGTATCGGGCCAATATTATTGAATTAAGTTTTGAAACTCGTTATTACGTTGCTTCCTTAATTGAGAAGGCCCAAGAATTTGCAGAGCGGATTCGAGGTTATTGGGGGGTAGAAAACAAAGTTCATTATGTGCGAGATGTAACCCAAGGTGAAGACGCCTCTCGTATTCGGACACCACCTTTGATCCAAATTTGGGCCGTAGCCCGAAATTTTGCACTCAACATATATCGGGACTATGGATTTGCCAATATGGATCAAGCCCAGCGTCGTGCGGGATTTAGCCTTAACCTACTTAAGGAATTATTTAGAATGAAATAGCCCTGCCTAGTAATCAGAAAGCTGGATGTGGATTCCCAATTGCTAAAATTGGTGTGATATTCAGTTTAGTGACGGGAGCCGCTGTTGCTCTATGCATAGATGTTTTGAACACTCATGATATTAACCAAGCTATGTATTTACTGTAAAGTGAATGTTTTACAGCCGACGACAATTTTACACTCGTCCTCAACCTCAAAAATCTTGTGAAACTCAAACAGAGTCTATGGGTTGGAACAGTCATTATCGGCGTGTTGGTTGGGCTAATTTACTGGTATGTATTTATTGCGGGTGCGCCACAGTTTGATTCCCCTGCTATTGTTCAAAGCAAAGATTTGAGCTTTCAGGTAGAAACCTTTAACAGCAAGGCAATGGGTACGCCTCGGCACTATGGGGTGATCTTGCCACCGAACTACGAAAAGCAGCCGCAACAGCGCTATCCAGTGATTTTTTTGCTGCACGGTGGCCATGATGATGAACGGGCGTTTTATGACAAATACGGCATTACTTCAGTATTGTAAAACTTCATTGAGTTTATAAGCAATTATAAACAATAATTGTATTATATTGTTGTGAGTGTTGAATAATGAATAAAGAATACGCATAGCCCAAAAAACGCAAGTCTCAAATGCAACTAACAGAGAGGCACATCATTAAATCAACGTCACACCGTTTCGCCCAAATAGACGAACTAGCTTTCAAGTCCAAAAACCTCTACAATGCCGCCAATTACGTCATTCGTCAGAGTTTTATTTATGGGTGGGGCTATGTCAATTACAACGAAATGAACCGATTGATGAAGTCTCACGAAGCATATAAGACTTTGCCTGCTAAAGTAAGTCAGCAAATCTTGATGGTGCTAGACAAGAATTGGAAATCGTTTTTTGAAGCCGTTAAAGCTTACAAAGCTGACTCTTCAAAATTCACGGGTAGCCCAAAATTGCCAAAGTACAAAGATAAGACTAAAGGGCGAAATCTTCTCGTCTACACGATTCAAGCAATTAGCAGCAAACAGTTGAAGAAAGGAATCATTAAACTTTCCGGCACTGAACTTTCAATTAAAACCCAAGTCAATCCCAACCTGATTTGTCAAGTTAGACTGGTTCCGAAATGTGATTCCTATGTAATTGAGGTGATTTATGATGCTTGTACTGAGCGTAGTCTCCGTGAACCGGAGTCCACCCTTGGCAATGCCAACTCTGTAGCTAGTATTGATTTGGGACTGGACAATTTAGTGGCGTTAACTTCAAATCAGCCGGGATTTATCCCTTTGTTGATTAACGGGCGACCATTGAAATCGATTAACCAGTTCTACAACAAACGCTCTTCACGATTACAATCCCAGTTAAAAGGGAACCGCAAAACTTCACCCCGGATTCAGCGCTTAACTCGTTGTCGCAACCAAAAAGTTGACAATTACTTGCATCATGCTAGTCGCCTGATTGTTGCGATTTTAAATACCAAACAAATTGGGACGCTAGTAATTGGCAAGAATGCACAGTGGAAAACTGAAATTGATCTAGGTTCGCAAACCAACCAAAACTTTGTTAGTATTCCTCACTCTCGATTAATTGAAATGTTAGAATACAAAGCTCGGTTGGTGGGAATCACTGTGATTGTGCAGGAAGAATCCTACACGTCCAGAGCAAGTTTTGTGGGTTTAGACCCAATGCCTGTTTATGGGAAAACAGAAAAAGAGCCTGTGTTCACTGGTAAACGTATCAAGCGAGGTTTGTACAAAACATCGACTGGTCAGTTAATTAATTCTGATATCAACGCTTCGTACAAGTGCGATTCGTTCAGTCGAAACCGAGAAATCGGGGGATGACTGGCTTCTACAGGGTAATCCATCAGGA
>NZ_JAUBRJ010000110.1:2626-15237 GCF_036701805.1 Microcoleus sp. N3A4 | reverse complement strand
GAGCGTCCCCGCTCGCGTATTCTACAAATCGCGAGCGGGGACGCTCGCACTATAAATGCAAAACTGAGATGCTCCCGGTTATTAGTTATTAGCCAATAACAACTAACCAATAACCAATAACAACTAACCAATAACTAATTAGGCAAAGCCAAATAAGGAAAATTCGGTTCTAAAGGTTTGTGTCCCTGAGCCGGATTTCCCGGAGTTCCGTTATAAGAAACGTTATCGCCAACCGGAGAACCCACCAAAGCTCCCAGAGTGATATCAATAACGTCGTCCATTAGCATACGACCTCCGATCAAACTTCCTTGAGAATTTGTAGCGCTAGCGTAGCCGCTGGTTTTTGTGGTATCGATCCGCATGACATCGGGTAAGAAAGCTCCGGCGATCGCATTTGGATCGACATTATCCCGACCGTCCAAAAGATCCACAGCATTCAGAGTAGCAACAGCTTCCTGCCGCACCGGAGCAGCAGCAGCGCTCAAATCCAATCTCGGAGGAATATTATTAAATGCCTCCAGATAAGCGGGAGAAACTATCAAACCTTCATTAATTGCAGGTCTCGCCAAACGCTCGAATTGTTTGAAACCGCCAGCTCCATCGCGAATCGAAACTGTTGACCAAACATCAAAAGTATTCGCCCCAGTTCCTGCTTGCAAAAACGCTTTCGGAACGCGCACGGCAATTGTATTGACGTTGTAACCTTTAGTAAAGTCGATCGCTTGATTGGGTTGCTTGAAACCTACTTTCGGCCCCGTTCCCAAAGCCCCAGCGCGGACTCGAAAAAATTGTTCCACATCAAAGAAAAACGGGTCTTCCCGCAAACCGGCAAATACAGTCAAGTTAGAACCGCCCACAGGTACTGTATTCAAAACAGCATTAGAATTCAGCGGAGTTGTGGCAATAAGCCCGCCGTTAACTGTAGTCTTAGCAACAGTCTCCGAGCCGCCGCGAACAACAGTTACAGCCACTGCTTGCATACCTGTATTGTTAGGCGGACTGAAGGCAAACCGCAAGATAATATCGGCGCGTCCAGTAGGTGTAGAATTCACGTCACCTACCTGCGTGATGTGAAATTGGTAGAGGGCTGTAGTGCTGAAATAATATTGATAGCGGGCTACAGACCTGGGATTTGAATTCATGGTAAATACTAAATCCCCGTCCGCAGCACCGGAGTTTTGGTCTTTTTCGCGATATACATACAGGTCAGTTAAATTGACCGCGCGACCTTTGATATCTACTTCGCCGTCGTCGTGGTCGGAAGCGGCAATTATCCCGGGAGTTAATACAACAATTAGAGCTACTTCAATAGCTAGTAGGGTTCGGCGAATTTTCTTTGTGAGTTTCACAGTTAGCACCTTTATTGCAATGAGATTTTTCCACAAATCAATGGTAAATAACCCGCATTCGCGGGTTTTACTTTTGCAGCAACAGGTTGAAATCTGTCAACCTGTCGGGCTTTTGCGCTGTTGCTGAGCCTTCTCCTATTGGTGGTATACGAAGGTTTGGCAATTTTGGATCTGTGCTGCCAGATTAATTTATGTAAAAAAGTGCGTTATTGAGGATTTACTCGTTCCCGGAGTATGCTTGGGAATGCCTGCTCGGAAACCAGAGCCTCTCTCGATCTAGTGGAGTCAGAGCCTCGCTTGTATGGGTTCCCAGGCTCTTCTTGGGAGCGAGCAGAAAGAGATTGGGAACGAGTTAAGGGCGCTGTTTTGACTGAAAGCATCCAGGATACCCGCCACGTGATTCATCCGTCCAGAAATAAAAAACCTGTATTCGATGAAACTTGCCCCCCGAATTTATCCGTGGGGTCAGTCGATTTGAGATTTGAGATTTGAGATTTGAGATTTATCCCACAGATGCAATCTGGGAGCTTGAACTAGGGTCTAAAATTTTTATCTTTCCACGACTTAAGTACGTGGCACGGTATCCGTTTGTGGGCTGGGTCAATGCTTCAATTCTTTAATCTTTAATCTTTAATCTAAAATCGCGCAATCGATTGAGTGTTCAGGCTCAGGGCATTTCTTCGTTGTGCATAAAGCGGATTGCTAAGTGTCAAAAAAATTACTAATCAGGTGGTAAAATTCAATATGACTTGGGATTTTTACAATTCAAAGCACGACAAAATTAGCCTGAAAAGGCATACTCCAGCTCGTACCCCCAACTTCAAACTTACAATTATGTTCTGTAGTGATATACGCCGAATTGTTAATTTTGGATCTGTGCCGTCAAAACAAAAATTTTGGGTACACTGAAATGACAGGCCAGAAGTCAGGCGATGAATCGCTGCTTTTAGTGCAGATTGCCCGGAAAGACCAAACGGCATTAGCTAAACTTTACGATCGCTACGGTCGTCCCAGTTACGCTCTTGCTTACAAAATTCTGGGTTCGGTAGAAGAAGCTGAAGAAGTGGTAATCGATGTTTTTTCCCAAATTTGGCAAAAAGCAGCAACTTACGATCCTTCTCGCAGTCGAGCAGATACCTGGTTGTTCATGCTGACCCGCAGTCGTTCCCTCGATCGCCTGCGAGCGATGCAGCGAACAGTCCGGGCGGCTCAAGCTTGTCTGGAAGATGCTAAAGTACCCATCTCTAGCGTTGCAGAACCGATGGAAGATGCAATGTTTAAAGAACGCAGCGAACAAGTCAAAGCAGCCTTAGAAAAACTGCCAAAGGAACAGCAAGAGGCGATCGAACTTGCCTACTACCAAGGGCTGACTTGCGCGGCGATCGCAGCTAAAACTGGTATCCCGACAGGTACAATCAAAACCAGAATTCGGTTGGGTATTTCCAAATTGCGTCAAGCTTTGAGCGAACAATTTTTTTAGATTGTCAAAAAACAAAAGTTAAGTTTTTTAACATCAATCTAAAATTATGGCATCTCCAATCATCCATCTTGAGTGCGAGGGCAGCAGACCAATCTCAAATTTAAAATTAACTTAGGCTGAATTACAATTAATCGCGGAAAACAGATGGAAATGATGCCAGACGAGGAGTATAAAATCCTTGCAGCCCTTCAAGCTCTCGATATCCTCGACGAGTCAGAACGCGGCGCATTTGCAGAGAAATTGAAAGAGTCCGCAGAACTTACAAGTGAATTAGCTGCTTTTGAAGCCACAATTGCCGCGATCGCCTACACAGCCCCCCCAGTTCCCGTCGCCCCCGACCTCAAAAACCGCCTGTTCCAGCGCATAGCCGAACTGCCACCAACTCCGGCAGAATCAGTCAATTTAAAGCCCATTGTTAGCTCCAAAACAGAGAACAATACTCCATCTTTAATCGTGCGATCGAATGATGTCAAATGGAAATCTTATGGAGTTCCCGGAGTTTCGTTGGGCAAGCTTTATATTGACAAAAAAAAGCGCGAAATTACCTGCTTGATGCGACTAGAACCGGGAGTAACATTTCCCCTGCACCGACACGCTGCCTCGGAGGAAGTGTTTGTATTAGAAGGAGACTTAATTGTAGAAGGGGAAATTTGCCATCAAGGCGACTACATTCGATCTGTTCCAGGTTCCATACATTCCTCCCTCACACAAGGGGGATGTTTGCTGTTAATGAAAGCTTCCACAGACAACGAAATGCTTGTCCGATCCGACACCTAAATTTATTAGACACAGGAGTGAAAATGGCAGGGAGGATGCCTGCCCCACAAGAGTCTTTGGGAAATATCTATTGTGGCACGGGCGTCTCGCCCGTCCCCTGGCAGGCAGGATGCCTGCCCCACAAGAGTTTTTGGAGATGTCTATTGTGGCACGGGCGTCTCGCCCGTGAAGCACAGATTAAAAATTACAAATCAAGGATAGTGCTATGCTAAATTACTGGCGTTTAACTGCTGTTTTGTCCGCCCTTATTATACAATTGGTTTCCAGCGACAAAAGCGCGATCGCCCAAGAACGCGAAGGATGTTTTCTGGTCAATTCAGCGGGAAAAGTAATTAACTTAAATTTGTTGTGCTCGCCTCAAGAATCAGACATTAAGCTGACAGGAAACGATGGGAAATTTATCGAAGACTACAAACGCTTAGCAAAAAGCTACTCTCCAGAAGCCACGGACAATTTACTGCAAGCAATCCAAAGGGCCCCCGGTCAAAAAATTGCGGCAGCTAAAAGAATGTGTGCGGAAGCAAAATCGGGAGTTTCTCTGCCGGAAGTTAAATTAAGAGCGATCGGGCAAGCTGCCAGTATCGAAAATCCAACTGTCAAAGAGAGTTTTCTCGCCGATGCCGATATTGTTACCACTCTGGCCGCCAACCATTATTGCCCGGAATTAGCCAGTAAGTAATATCATGAAATCTGTAGGGACACGGTAAGGAAATATCTCAGTTTTGATTTTACAGGAGTGCAAGGGGATGTTCGCACTCCTAAAAAACGCTTTTTACAAAACATTCCTGGACGCAACTGTCACAATCAAATGGACTCGTAGGGTGCGTCAGGCTAAGTTCTCAAATGATTATCGAGGATTTCGAGAGCTGACGCACCTTACTATATATGATAGTTGGGTCCAGGACTGCAAAACAGAGATGCTCCCCACGGTAATGCCGCGTCTCTACTTGCAGTTACAATATTAATTGTCCTCTTGTCGCGCAACGATCGATGAAATTACCAGACATGAGATGAAACATTTAAAATCAAGTTCCGCCGACTTGCGGGATTTATTCAAAGATAGCATTACAGTTAAATACCTCGCGGAACCGCTGAAATCTGTCCCCGCTTGCGATGATGCAGCCAAACTGCGATCGTGGATGGAAGCCCGCGATTTTGACGTGCTCGGGATCGAAGAAAACGGCACGGTTTGCGGCTATGTAGAACGATCGCACTTAGGTAAAGGCAAGTGCAGCGACTACCAACAAATTTTTCACCCTTCACAATTAATCGCCGCTTCGACTCCTTTGATGGAATTGCTGCCGCTGCTGCGAGAAAAACCGAGATTATTTGTATTGGAAAGCAACAGGATCGACGGGATTGTTACCTGCGGCGATTTGCAAAAAGCACCGGTGCGGATGCTGCTGTTTGGATTGGTGACGCTTCTGGAAATGAATTTATTGCGGATCGTGCGGATCTACTTTCCCCAAGATTCTTGGCAGAAATTGCTTAAGGGCGATCGCATCTTAGCCGCAAAACACCTTTGGGAATTGGGGCGATCGCGAAATGAAGCAATTGACTTAATCGATTACCTGCAATTCTGCGACAAGCGAGATTTAATCCTGACGAATGCTGAAATAGTCGATCGGCTGGGGCTCAAATCCAAACGCTACGGAGAGCGTTTTTTAAAATCAGCAGAAGCATTGAGAAACAAATTAGCTCACGCTCAAGATTTAATCAACGGTTCTTCGTGGCCGGAAGTAATTTTTTTGGCTCAGGAAATAGAAGCGCTTTTACAGCGCTGCGAAGAAATTGAAATTGCCGCACCCGCTGAATTAGAAAGCATTTAATCTTTTATTTCTTAGTCCGCCTTGGCAGACTTTGTTGGTATGGGATCGATTTCAATCGCCGAGTTTTATCTAGGAAGGTGCGCGCAGCGCACCCTACATTTAGTTTTTAATTTTGAGTTTCCTGTTAGTATACTGAGGAACCCACCCTTGAGCAGTGGTGTAATACTGCACGGCTTTCAAGTACAGCGACGGAGTGAGATAAAACCAATGTTCGGTATTGGCTGGCACTTTAATGTATTCTTCTGCTTGCAACATTAATTGTACCTGAGAGCCGTTAGAATACACAAACCCAAAAACACATTCTCCAGCTAAAATGTGAAGAACTTCTGCATCTGTGTGAGTGTGAGTACGATTGCTTTGAGTCATCAGCGCGTAAATCTGCGGCGAACCCGGGTGCAGCACTTTTAAGTCGCACCACTGACACCCGCTTGTGCACTTGAACTGTTCAAACTCGCTATTAAATGCGGCGAGGATCTGCTGTTTTTCTGTTACATTGAGGATGTCTTGGACTAGCAGTTCTCGAACCGCAGGATTTTCGATCGTTGGCAGACGATCGAGCTCAATATTTAAAATAGCCAGTTGGCTCGCGATCGCCCGGATATCGCTGTATGTCGTACCGTCTTCTAGTTGCAGAACAGCCATCGTACCCTACCTACTTATTTATATTGGAGGATAATTTAGTTTCCTGTTTCCATATATGGTTACAGACTAAACTCCTGCTTATTTTCAATAATAGCCGATCGCTAAAATCCGATATCTACCTTCACAATCATCAAAGAATTACCAGACATGAGATGATTTGTTGGGTTTTTTAAGTTTTATTTCTAGTTCTCAGAATCTGGCGGGTAATGCAGATCCATAGGCTCTGCTTATTTTTTATGGTTGGATATTCAAAGGGGCGATCGACAGAACACCGCCTACAGTAAGAGAATAAAGAAACACAGGCTCAATCTATAAAATTCTCGTCAGATTAGCTTACAATAGAAGGCTAAACCTCAAAATTACGGCGCAGCCTAATTGCTGCTACTTTTATGCCTCTACCTATAGTTGCTATTATTGGACGCCCCAATGTAGGCAAATCGACGATCGTCAACCGTTTAGCCAACACCCAAGACGCGATCGTCCACGACGAACCGGGAATCACGCGCGATCGCACTTACAGACCGGCTTACTGGGGCGATCGGGAATATCAAGTCGTAGACACCGGCGGGCTAGTATTCGACGACGAAACAGAATTTCTGCCTTTAATTCGCGAACAAGCAATGGCAGCCCTCGCAGAAGCCAGCGCAGCCATTTTCGTAGTAGACGGACAAACCGGGCTCACCGGCGGCGACGAATCGATCGCATCTTGGCTGCGACTGCAAAAAGTCCCCGTCATTCTCGCCGTCAACAAGTGCGAATCGGAAAATACAGGGCTTACCCAAGCAGCAGACTTTTGGCAATTGGGACTCGGAGAACCTTACCCAATTTCCGGCATTCACGGCAACGGCACCGGCGAATTGCTCGACAAATTAATTACTCACCTTCCCACAGAAGCACTGCCCGAAGTAGACGAAATTAAAGTAGCAATTATCGGTCGTCCCAACGTCGGCAAATCGAGTTTGTTAAACGCATTTCTCGGAGAAAACCGCGCCATAGTCAGCCCGATTTCCGGCACAACCCGCGACGCGATCGACACCTTAGTAGAACGCAACGGTCAAACCTACCGCCTGATCGACACAGCCGGAATCCGCAAAAAGAAAAACGTCGAATACGGTGCAGAATTTTTCGGCATCAACCGCGCTTTCAAAGCCATCCGCCGTGCCAACGTCATACTGTTAGTAATTGACGCAATTGACGGCGTTACGGATCAAGACCAAAAATTAGCCGATCGCATCAGCCAAGAAGGTCGAGCCTGCATCATAGTCGTCAACAAATGGGACGCCGTAGAAAAAGAATCCGACACCATCTACGAGTACGAAAGAGAAGTAAGAACCCGACTTTATTTCCTCGACTGGGCAGAAATGATTTTTGTTAGCGCCATGAGCGGACAGCGAGTGGAAAAAATCATTGAATTAGTAGACAAAGCCTCCGACGAACACAAACGCCGCGTCACTACCGCCGTGATTAACGAAGTCATAGAAGAAGCCACAAGCTGGCACTCAGCCCCAGTTACCCGCCAAGGAAAACAAGGCAAAATCTATTACGGTACTCAAGTGCGATCGCAGCCACCGACAATCGCCCTGTTTGTCAACGATCCCAAACGCTTCACCGAAAATTACCGCCGCTACATGGAAAGCCAATTTCGCAAACACCTCGGCTTTACTGGCACCCCAATGCGGCTGCTTTGGAGAGGCAAAAAAGTTCGTGCGACAGAAATGAGTACAACAAATAGAGCACTGCGCGTCAAGTAATTTTAGATTTTAGATTTTGGATTTTAGATTGAAGAAAAAACGCAATTTAATGATAAAATTAATGAATTGCGTTTTTTTGTTTAATCTAAAATCCAAAAATTGTAAACTCCAAATGTCAAATACCAAATCGAAAATCAACAATCTTAAATCCCCCATGAAAAAATCTAAAATCTAAAATCTAAAATCTAAAATCCCAAGATGGACGAACAAGAGTTTAAACAAAGAACGAAGCAGCTAGCATTGAGAGTGATTAAGCTAGTAAGTTCACTGCCCAAAAATACCGTTTCTGAGGTAATTGGCAAGCAGTTAATTCGTTCAGGGACTTCTGTAGGGGCTAACTATCGAGCAGCTTGTCGCGCTAGATCGACAGCAGACTTAATTGCGAAACTCAGAATAGTGGAAGAAGAAGCAGACGAAAGTCTTTATTGGATGGAGCTGATAGTTGAAGCTAAATTAGTAGATGTCGCTAATTTGAGGAGTATTATAGCGGTTCTCAGAAAGATGAGGTACGTAGTTGGGCTTCAGCCCTATACGTTTAAGTGGTTATATAATCTGTCAGTCATACCTCATCTTTTTGAGAAAGGCTATATGTCAGAAACGAATGAAATTTTAGCGATGAGAGTTGCCTCCATCAAAACTTTAATTGCTAAAAACCCAACAGCAAATCGCAAATAAAAGAATCTCAAATCCCACAAAAATTTCCTATCAAAAATCAAACAATCAAATAATCCCCACTCAAAAAATCAATCGCTCAATCAAATAATCCCCATTCAAAAATCAATCCCTGAATCAATCAATCCCTGAATCAATCAATCCCTGAATCAATCAATCATTGAATCAATCAATCCCTCAATCAAACAATCCCTCAATCAAACAATCCCTCAATCAAACAATCCCTCAATCTAAAATCTAAAATCTAAAATCTAAAATCGCAAGATGGACTTACTTCGATCGCTCCCCATAGGACTTTACCTAGAACAACCCGTAACCTGGCTTCACAGGCTAGACTCCCGTGTAAAACTAGCCTGGTTGATGACATTTCTGATTGCGCCAATCCTCGCCAATCCCCTCTGGCGGTTGATGCTAGTAGGAATGTTAATTGTACTAACACTAACCGCAGCCATTCCACTGCGCGTGTGGAAACAGCAAATGGGACTGCTGCTATTATTCTGCATTTTAGTATTTTGCCTCAGCGCGATCGCCCCCGACGCACTCCCCTCAGAACACCAGCCCCGCATCCCCGCCGACGAATTAACCTTTTCCCAACAGCCCGCAACCCTTCCACCCCCTCAGAAGCCCAAACCCTGGTACAAACCTTTTAATTTAGGCTCAAACTCCCCAATCCTAAATCCCAAATCCCAAAGTCCAAATCAACTCCCCCAACCCACAAACTACCGTTACGTTGTATTCAAACAAGGCCCGATTAAAATCACCCGCAAATCCCTAGATTTAGCTATCAACGTCAGCACCCTATTTTTCACAGTAATTTACAGTACCAACCTCTATCTCCTTACCACAGCCAGTGAAGAAATCACCAGCGCGATCGAAAACTTAATGCAGCCTCTGCGCCGCTTGAACTGGCCTGTTACCGAAATAGCACTAACATTAACGTTATCTTTGCGCTTCATTCCCCTAGTATTGGAAGAAATACAAAATTTAGTGCGATCGGTCAGAACCAGAGCGATAAACTGGAAAAAACTCGGATTTCGCCGCGCCGCTCAAGTTTGGTTGATGATAGCCGAGCGACTCTTAGAAAACTTGCTCCTGCGAGCCGAACAAATAGCCAGCGCCATGAAAGTTCGCGGCTTCACCAGTCCCGATCGACACCGTGTAGAATGGCACCAGTTGCAATTGAAAATCCGAGACTGGATCGCCCTCGGCTGCTTGATCTTCCTCTGGAGCGCCCGCTTGGTTTGGGGGTGGGACAGTTGAGATTTTAGATTTTAGATTTTAGATTTTAGATTGATTGATTGATTGATTAGATTTGAGATTGAAGAATTGGGAAGGACTGATTCGAGTTTCAGATATCGGGACTCTTCACGAGGGATTGGCCCTACAAGAGAATGAAACAGCCCTGGATTCGAGCGGGGTTTGGATCGCGGGTCTAGATTTGAGAAAGTTTTGTCTGGTACCCGAGTGTCCTGCTAAAGTAATGGAGACAAATATTTAGAGATCCAAGACCTTGAACATCTATCTCGGGACAGATATCGTATATGTTCCGCGCATTCAAGCTGCATTAGACCGCTTTGGCGATCGCTTCCTTGAAAAAGTTTACACCCCCACCGAACAAAGAGACTGCGGGCAACTAAATTCTCAAGACAGCAGCATTAAAGGTAAAATGAATCGAGTTTCCTGCAACCAACTAGCGGGGCGGTGGGCAGCCAAGGAAGCTGTTGTCAAAGCTCTAGGCACGGGATGGCGGGGAATACGGTATGCAGATGTGGAAATTCGGCGCTCCGAAAACGGTGCTCCAAACGTGCAACTGCACGGAACCGCAGCAGCACGAGCCTCTGTTTGGGGAAATTGCCAGTGGCAATTGAGCCTCAGCCATGACGGAGACTATTGTATGGCTACGGCGATCGCCCTTTGCATCCCGCCTGAGAACAACCCCGTCCCCACAAACACCGAAACTAAAACCTAAAATCTAAATCTTTAATCTAAAATTGACCGACTATAAACTTGAATGACTACCGAAACTTACCTGAATCATCCAAACTTTGGCCTCCTCTTCAGGGTGTCCCAGGTTGAAGACAGCCAAGAATTATTTACCACCCTATACGCCCAGCGCCTATTTTTTTTGGTAACAAACGGCCCTGGCGGGCTAAGATTTGAACCCATCAGCCGATCGGACGCTCGCCTCATGGTCGAAATTCGCCTGCGAAGCCTGCGTCGCAGCGGCCAATATCAGGAGTACGACCAATTGCAGACCATTCACCAGCGCACATTTCAATAGCGAAAATCGGTAATTGGTAATCGGTAATTGGTAATTTGGTAATTAGTAACAGTCTTAATTTTCCTTCCCTCCAGTTCCCAGCGTCGATCACCCATGACCATTGCCTCTCGAATTAACAGCATTCGCCAACACTTGCCCGAATCAGTGCGGTTAATTGCCGTTACCAAACAGGTACCGACTGATGCTATCCGCGAAGCATACGACGCCGGTATCCGGGATTTTGGCGAGAGTAAGGTTCAAGAGACCGCCGAAAAACAAAGCCAACTGAAAGATTTGCCGGATATCAACTGGCACTTGATCGGCCACTTGCAAGCCAACAAAGCAGCCAAGGCCCTAGAGCATTTCCAGTGGATTCACTCTCTCGACAACTTAAAACTAGCTCAGCGTCTCTCGCGCTTGGCGGGCGAACAGTCCTGCTCTCCCGAAGTCTGCTTGCAAGTCAAAATGTTGCCCGACCCGGACAAATACGGCTGGAGCGTCACAGAACTGCTTGCCGACCTTCCAGAACTCAACAAATGTCAGCATATCAAAATTCAAGGTTTGATGACAATACCTCCGCTAGGATTAGATGACTCGCAAATCCTAGAATTGTTTAACAGCACCCGCGAACTTGCTGACAAAATCGATCGGCAAAATTTGCCCCGCATTCAAATGCAGCAGCTCTCGATGGGGATGTCGGGAGATTATCATTTGGCAATTCAAGCAGGTGCTACTATGGTACGGCTAGGAACAAGTTTGTTTGGCTCTAGAAGAGGACAACTTGGGTTAAATATAGAGTAGTTAGCCACCCGCGACTAACCCGCAACGCGAGTTATAGTCGGGGCAGCACAGTCGTGAAGGAGCTTAAATGGTGAACATTTTTTCTAAGCTACGAGATTTTGTAGGCTTCCCCAATGAGCCTGAGTACGATTACGAGTACGACGAAACCGAAGGCGATCGCTTTCAGAACGTCTACCAACCGCCTGAACCGAACGCCGCTGCTGCTGCAGAAGAAGAACGCCGCCAAAATCGCAGAATGCGGGAGCGGTCAGTAGTAGGATCGACAGGTACGGATGTTGTTGCACCAACCGGGGGAGTAGGGTCAGTAATGAATAACGTGATTGGAATGCCTGGAGCTATGAACGGGATTTCGGAAGTAGTAGTCATGGAGCCGCGCACTTTTGAAGAGATGCCGGCAGCAATTCGAGCTCTTAAAGAACGGAAGTCTGTAGTTTTGAACCTGACGGTGATGGACCCAGACCAAGCGCAAAGAGCTGTGGACTTTGTGGCGGGCGGTACTTACGCCCTTGACGGTCATCAAGAGCGTATTGGCGAAAGTATTTTCTTGTTTACGCCTAGCTGCGTGCAAGTGAGAACTCAGTCTGGTGTGGTTCACGAAGTGCCCCCAGCCCAAGGACGGCCCCGCGCTGCTGCTGCTCCTGCACCGACAGTCTGGCCGGCAGAACAAGCTCAAATGGCTCAGTAGTTAGTTGACAGTTGACAGTTGGCTGTTGACAGTTGGCTGTTGGCTGTTGGCTGTTGGCTGTTGGCTGATAACAGAATTTCATTCATAAAACCACTATAGTAAGGTGCGTCGCTACCAGATCGGAAATGGAACTTGTAGATTTTCTAAGGCGACGCACCCTACAACTTAGTAAGGTGCGTCGCTACCAGATCGGAAATGGAACTTGTAGATTTTCTAAGGCGACGCACCCTACAACTTAGTAAGGTGCGTCCCTACCAGATCGGAAATGGAAGTTGCAGATTGTCGAAAGCGACGCACCCTACAACTTAGTAAGGTGCGTCCCTACCAGATCGGAAATGGAAGTTGCAGATTGTCGAAAGCGACGC
>NZ_JAUBRJ010000110.1:0-2526 GCF_036701805.1 Microcoleus sp. N3A4 | reverse complement strand
ACCCTACGAAGAACGCACTGATAACTGATAACTAATAACTGATAACTAATAACTAATAACTATGATTAAATTTGGTACGATCGGCGGCGGGGTAATGGGAGAAGCTCTCTTATCCCGCTTAATAGCACAAAAAGTTTATTTGCCTTCAGAAATATTGGTGAGCGAGCCACAACTTCAACGCCGCCAATTTTTGACGGAAACCTACGGGATTGGAACAACAGCCAGCAATCTAGAAGTTGCTGCCGCTACAGAAGTGCTGTTTTTGGCGATTAAACCGCAAGTTTTTGATACGGTAGCTTTGGAGTTGGCGGTGGCGGCCGATCGCAAACAGGGAAATAATGGAGAAACGGCTGATTCCAAGCCAGAAGCGGTGGTAGTGTCGATTTTGGCAGGAGTGCCACTCAGCAAGCTAGAACCAGCGTTTCCGGGGCGGGGAGTGCTGCGGGTGATGCCGAATACTCCGGCGACGGTAGGAGCGGGAATGAGCGCGATCGCCCCGGGAAAACTCGTGCAACCGGCTGATTTAGAATTGGTAAAGCGCATCTTTCAGGCCGTGGGAGAAGTGGTAGAAGTGCCTGAGAGTATGCTGGATGCGGTGACAGGGCTTTCGGGTTCCGGGCCCGGTTATGTAGCAATTTTGATTGAGGCATTGACAGATGGCGGAGTTTGTGCAGGTTTGCCGCGGGCGATCGCCTCTCAATTAGCAGTGCAAACTGTATTCGGTACAGCGAAACTGTTGCAAGAAACGGGAATGCACCCGGCAGAATTGAAAGATCGAGTGACAAGTCCCGGCGGCACGACGATCGCCGGAATTGCTAAATTAGAGAGTAGCGGCTTTCGTTCTGCGCTGATCGAAGCAGTGAAAGCAGCTTGTTTGCGTTCTCAAGAATTGGGAAAATAACAACAGAGAAGTTATATGATTCGTAAAAAATAACGCAACTGCTGACCAGCCCCAAACCCATATCTAGTCAGTCATTTCCAATCTAAAATCTAAAATCTAAAATCTAAAATTATCAAGATGGCTTATAGCGATTTCAAGCTGAAGGAACTGGTCAAGCAATTTGACTTAACTCTCAACGAAAATCAAGATTTATTTGCCGATATCTCAGAAGTAGAATCTAGCGAAATCCTGAAATTATCGTTAAAAGAAAACGCAGCATTAGCAGTAGACATCAATACAGAAAAAGCTCGTTCTGAACTGATTATAGCACCGATTTTACTTGAAGTTAGGCGGCAGTTAAATTATCAAATTGGTTTATTTTCCGGTTCCGAGTTTAATGTAGCTCCTGAAAAAGGATTGAATGGAACCTGCGATTTTTTAATGAGTTTGTCAGCGGAACGCCTGTTTATCAGCGCCCCTGTGATTACGCTGGTTGAAGCTAAAAAAGAAGATATTAAGGCTGGGTTGGGACAATGTGCAGCGGAAATGTTAGCTGCTCAGTTATTTAACGAAGAGGAGGGAAATAATATCCCAATTATTTATGGAGCCGTGACATCGGGTACTGTGTGGAGATTTTTGAAGTTAGATGGGAATATTGTTTTTATTGATGCGATCGAATATTATCTAAGGGATGTGGGGAAAATTTTAGGAATTTTATTAAGCGCTATACCTCCTTCCCCGACTTCGCCGAAGTTGTAGGGGATATAACAGGGCGATCGCATTTTACATTCAGCGAGCTACGATCGAAAAGTAAGAGTTGAGTTTCAGTGAGGACGATCGCCAATGCCTGAAAAATTGGCGTTGCTGATTTACGGTATGCAAGGCAAAATATGCAAGTCATAGAAACTATTTTCGACACAGTTTCTGGATTTTAAACTTATTTTTTCATCCCCTGATTAAGCAACGCCCGAATTTGAGTTATTTGACCGTTCTCGATCGCCAAAGTGCCGATCGCTTTTACCGCCCCAAAATCAATCACCGCAATTTTGCCTGTTCTTTTGCACCGGATTAAGTTTGACGGTTTCAGATCGCGGTGAATAATCCTTTGAGAGTGGACGCAATCTAAAACTGACAAAATATCTTGCAATAAATCAATAACTTCTGACTCCTGAAACTGCCTGAAACGAGTTTTTTGTTGAGCGGATTTCCTTCGATGTATTCTTGAATTAAGTAAAATTTTCCCTGTTCTTGAAAGCGATCGATCAACTTGGGAATCTGCGGACACTTATCGAGATACTTCAGGGTTTTAGCTTCTTTTTCAAATTGGTGCTGTGCTTCCTCCAACAGCCGCTCATCGTTAGATTCAGGAGGCGGAATTTCCTTGACGACGCACAGGGGATTTCCAGGGCTGCCTAAAGCGTCGTTAGCCGTATAGGTTTTGGCAAACCCTCCCTCACCTAATTTACCGATTATTTGGTAGCGATCGCGAAGAATATCCCCTGGATTTAGACACATAGATTGTTTCATCTTCCCGACTCGATCGGTTGGTTAATGTTGATTAAACCTGAGGTAAGGATTCAGGTCAAAAAAACTTCGGTGACAAAAGCTGGTAAAATAAACCAATGAAAAAGCCCCCAGCAACCAGA
>NZ_JAUBRJ010000184.1:0-1308 GCF_036701805.1 Microcoleus sp. N3A4 | reverse complement strand
TTGTCGGTGGCGCTGTAGGTGAAATTGGCTCCCGTAAAGTTGCCTGTCGTTTGTAAAAATAGTTGCTGCAACTGTTCTGGAGTCAGGACTTGACCTGGTGTCAGGGCTACGCCGCCGTTGGCTGGATCTCCTAAAAACAGGACTGCTTGGTCTGCTGGGGGCAGAGTGTCGATCGTGTAAGAGGCGATCGACCCGTCGGGGTCGCTTCCTCCCAATCCCGTGACTAACTGGCTGCCGTTGGGCTCAATGCTGAAGTTAGCATTGTTGGCCAATGGCGGTTGGTTGGGAGTCGGAGTGGGAGTTGGAGTTGTTGTCGGAGTGGGAGTTGGAGTTGTTGTCGGTGTTGGAGTTGGAGTTGTTGTCGGTGTTGGAGTTGGAGTTGTTGTCGGTGTTGGAGTTGGTGTGGGCGCTATCAGTCCAGAAACAGTAGCGGTAGTGGCTGGACTGGTAGCGCCGAAATTGTCGGTGGCGCTGTAGGTGAAATTGGCTCCCGTAAAGTTGCCTGTCGTTTGTAAAAATAGTTGCTGCAACTGTGCTGGAGTCAGGACTTGACCTGGTGTCACGGGTACGCCGCCGTTGGCTGGATCTCCTAAAAACAGGACTGCTTGGTCTGCTGGGGGCAGGGTGTTGATGGTGTAAGAGGCGATCGACCCGTCGGGGTCGCTTCCTCCCAATCCTGTGATTAACTGGCTGCTGTTGGGCCCGAGGCTGGAGTTGGCATTGTTGACCAATGGCGGTTGGTTGTCCGTTGGTGTGGGCGCAACCGGCCGCAAGATAGCCGCCACCGTAGCGACAGCAGGACTGGAGGCGCCGAAATTGTCGGTAGCGCTGTAGGTGAAATTGGCTCCCGTAAAGTTGCCCGTCGTGAAGAAAAATAGTTGCTGCAACTGTGCCGGAGTCAGGACTTGACCTGGTGTCACGGGTACGCCGCCGTTGGCTGGATCTCCTAAAAACAGGACTGCTTGGTCTGCTGGGGGCAGGGTGTTGATGGTGTAAGAGGCGATCGACCCGTCGGGGTCGCTTCCTCCCAATCCTGTGATTAACTGGCTGCTGTTGGGCCCGAGGCTGGAGTTGGCATTGTTGGCAACTGGCGGTTGGTTGTCCGTTGGAAGTATGGCCGCCACAGTAGCGGTAGCGGGACTGGTAGCGCCGAAATTGTCGGTGGCGCTGTAGGTGAAATTGGCTCCCGTAAAGTTGCCTGTCGTTTGTAAAAATAGTTGCTGCAACTGTTCTGGAGTCAGAACTTGACCTGGTGTCACGGGTACGCCGCCGTTGGCTGGATCTCCTAAAAACAGGACTGCTTGGTCT
>NZ_JAUBRJ010000109.1:0-16419 GCF_036701805.1 Microcoleus sp. N3A4 | reverse complement strand
GTTGTTAGTTGTTAGTTGTTAGTTGTTAGTTGTTAGTTGTTAGTTGTTAGTTGTTAGTTGTTAGTTGTTAGTTGTTACATATAAAATCATTAATGCCCAATGCCCAATGCCCAATGCCCCATTCCCAATGCCCAATGCCCCATTCCCAATGCCCAATTCTTAGTATACTAAAGTCAGACTTATTTTAACCAAACTCGTGACATACAAAAATCCTACTTCTACAGTTGATATTATCATCGAATTGGTCGATCGCCCGCACCGCCCGATCGTACTCATAGAACGCCGCCATCCTCCCTACGGCTGGGCGATTCCCGGCGGCTTTGTCGATTACGGGGAATCGGTAGAAACGGCGGCCAAACGCGAAGCTTTAGAAGAAACGAGCTTGAATGTAGAATTGATCGAGCAATTTTACGTTTATTCCGACCCAAATCGCGACGCCCGCCAACACACCATCAGTATTGTATTCTTGGCTTCCGCTACTGGCGAACCTCAAGCCGCCGACGATGCTAAAAATTTACAAATTTTTGAATCTTGGCAGATTCCCCATCAATTGTGTTTCGATCACGATCGCATTTTACGCGATTATTGGCGTTACCGTCATTATGGATTGCGGCCGCGTTTGTAGAGTGAGGAGTTTTTGTTTCGTTCATCTCACATCTTGCACCAATGTCAGGAACAGGCAAGATGCCTGTTCCACAAAAAAAACTCAATGTTCTTGTGGAACGGGCTTCTAGCCCGTTAAGCGAGAATGTTGCAGCATCTGAGTTCATCACACTAAATTCTATGAAAAGCTTGACAATATTAGGCGGAGGTGCTTGGGGTTCGGCACTGGCAAATCTGGGAGGCAAAAAAGGCGATCGGGTTAATTTGTGGTCGCGCAGCAGTTCTTTTAATCTAGAATCAGTTATAACAGGTGCGGATGTTGTTGTTTCGGCTGTTTCGATGAAAGGAGTGGGAGCAACGGTCGATCGACTTTTGGCTTTACAGTTAAGTCCCAGTACAATTATAGTTACTGTCACCAAAGGTTTAGACCCTGCGACTACCCGCACTCCGTCTCAAATTTGGCAAAATGCCTTTCCTAACAATTCAATAGTCGTACTTTCCGGCCCCAATCTTTCCGAAGAAATTCAGCAGGGATTGCCGGCTGCAACGGTAGCAGCAAGTTGGGATTTAGCGGCGGCCAAGCAAGTGCAAAATATTTACAGTTCCGATATTTTTAGAGTTTATGTGAATGAAGATCCGCTGGGGACTGAGTTAGGTGGAACTTTGAAAAATGTATTTGCGATCGCCGCTGGTGTTTGCGACGGTTTACAATTAGGAACTAATGCTAAATCTGCTTTGCTGACTCGCGCTTTGCCGGAAATGATTCGGGTGGGAGTTCGTTTGGGCGCTCGCGCAGAAACTTTTTACGGTTTGTCTGGTTTGGGAGATTTGCTCGCTACTTGCAACAGTCCTTTATCGCGCAATTATCGGGTTGGTTTCGGATTAGCTAAAGGCAAATCTTTAGAGCAAATTTTGCACGAATTGCGGAGCACTGCTGAGGGAGTCAATACTACTAATGTGTTGATTGATTTAGCGGAGCGGCGCGAAATTGAAGTCCCCGTTTCCGGTCAAGTTTACCGCTTGCTGAACGGTGAAATTACTGCCGAACAAGCCGTTTTATCGCTGATGGAACGAGCTTTGAAACCGGAGTAATAACATCTACGGTTGCATCGGAAGTATATTTGGATCGTGTCAGTGCGAGCGTCCCGCTCGCGATTTTGGTAGCGAGCGTCCCGCTCGATATTTTGGTAGCGAGCGGGGACGCTCGCGATTTTGGTAGCGAGCGGGGACGCTCGCACTACATAATAATGCTATTTACTTAGCGCCGTAATAAAAAGCAACTTCTTTATCTTTCAGCGGTGCGAAGTCTGCAGCAACGAGCATTTTATCGAGCTCGTTTTGAGGAATGTGTTTGGCCCCAATGCGGACAATGCGCGATCGCATGGTATTTGACACGCCACTGCGCTGTCTCCCGGCTTCTAATCCCATCACTTGCTCGTAGAGGTCTAATTTTGCTTGGGGAATCGGAGTACCGTCAAAGTCCGTTCCAGAGGCGATCGCAACATCGATCGCATCTGCACCAGTTGTAGATTGAGCCGCTGAGTTTGTTTCTGAAGACATTGTGCTATTAGATCGAAGTTTGTTGTGGAAGCATTATATCAGAAAACTCTTGACTTTTGTCAAATTTGTCAATACTAATATTTGGCATTTCCCGGAATATTTGGCTTTTGCATGAATACAGCATATTCGGTGGTTCATGAAGTACAGTAGCAGCTATATTATGTGGTGTTAACTCAGTAGGGTGCGTCGCTGCTTCATATTTGATAAAACTTGCAGATCCCCCGTGGGCGACGCACCTTACACGGGCGATCGCTTGCATTGTGTATACCGCACATATAGCGGTTCTCAGAAAGATGAGGTATGACTGACAGCTTACATAACCACCCAGACGTTTGAGGGCCCAAGCCCAACTACGTACCTCATCTTTTTGAGAAAGGCTATACATGGAATATGCTGTATTTGACGTTTGCAGGAATATTTGGCGTTTGTCCGAAAGTCTGCCAGGGGTTAAAACCCGCGTCTCACAAAGCAAGTCCGCTGAAGTGGACGAAAGATAAAGATAAAAATAAAAAAATCTTTCCAGTCCTCTGAGCGAGGATTTTTGCTATTAGGCAGGAGTTTAAACCCCTGGCGGACTTTCGGACTGACGAACTAACATCATGGCGGACTTAACTACAGCGAAAAAAACTGATAGACTTCCCTAAAATCTACATTTCCCCCGCTGACAATCACGCCAATCCTCGCATTTTCAGCCTGCACAACACCTGACAACAAAGCCGCCGCAGCTAGCACTCCCGTCGGCTCGACAACTATCTTCATCCGCTCCCACATAAAAAACATTGTCCGGCGAATTTCAGCTTCCGAAACTGTTGCCATATCATCAACATAATGCAGCACCAAAGGAAAAGTTAGTTTTCCCAAATACGGCGTGCGCGCGCCGTCAGCAATCGTATCCGGGTTGCTAACAGTTTGCAGCGTTTTTGTGCGGAACGATCGCGCTGCATCGTCTGCTTGTTCCGGTTCTACTCCTATTACTTTACATTTCGGAGACAAAGTTTTTGCTGCGATCGCGCATCCCGATAGCAAACCCCCGCCGCCGCAGCAAACCAGCAGCAAATCCAACTCCCCAACTTCTGCGATTAATTCCAGCGCCGCCGTACCTTGTCCTGCAATCACCCGCGTGTCGTCATAAGGAGGAATTATTGTCAAGTGTCGCTCCTCGGCAATTCTGGAGGTGAGCTTTTCGCGGGAAACTTGAGCTCGATCGTAAAAAATAATTTCCGCACCGTAGCCGCGAGTCGCCTCTTGCTTGACTTTTGGCGCGTCTGCCGGCATCACCACAGTAGTAGAAATTCCCAACAACTTTCCCGCCAGGGCGATCGCCTGCGCGTGATTTCCCGAAGAAAAAGTCAGCACTCCCCGCTGTTTTTCGGCTTCAGATAGCTGCATCAAAGCATTGCAAGCACCCCGAAATTTAAACGAACCCGTCCGCTGAAAGTTTTCGCACTTGAAAAATACCTGAGAATTTGTCTGTTTGTTGACAGTTTCCGAAGTCATCACCGGAGTCTTGAAAGCTTTGCCCTGCAAGCGCTTTGCTGCGGACTCCAGATCGGCGAAACTGACTGGTAAGAGATTTTGGGCACAGAAGTGGGTACTCATAGATTTTAGATTTGGACGATCGAGGACTCTATTTGTAGGGTGGGCATTACCCGCTTCACTCCTACAAATATTAAATTATAAGTTTTTATTTTATAAACTTATAAAAAATTCTTATCGTTAGCTGTTGCGCTTAATTGTTAAAAAAGCTTTAGACTAAAATCAAGCTTATTGCAACTTCCTGTCAAAAAGTAAAGTTGCGTTTGTACTTGCATAAGAGAGCGATTAATGAATACAAAGTTAAAAGTGCTGGCTGGCGCTAGCGCGGGATTGTTGCTGTTAGGGGGTTTGACGGCTAATGCAATCGGACTCGGACAACGGCCGATCGCCCAGACAACCCCGAAGGGCGATCCTCTTCGAGGGCTTCGCCAACGAGATTTGAGAGCACAAGCTCCTATAAATCGCATTAGAATCGTATTTGCCAACCGCAGAGATGCTACAGATTTGCAAAATAAAGCAAATCGAGTAGCTGCAATACTTTCCAAAGAAATCGGAATGCCCGTAGAAGCAGTCATCGGCGACGAAACCGCCGCTGTAGAAGCATTGAGAGCCGACAGAGCAGATGTGGCATTTGTAGCAGGCCGCGCCGCCTTAAAAGCCGAACAATTAGCCAAAGCGCGGATGTATTTAGCAGAAGTTCGCAGCGATTATTCCGGCGGAAATACTTACGATTCAGTGTTTGTAGTGCGCCAAGACAGTCCCCTGCGTCCGAAAAGTTCGGCAAAGCAAACTCTCGAACAATTGAAAGGCAAAAAAATGGCTTTTACCTCTCGAACTTCCGGTTCGGGATTTATTTTCCCAGTTGGAGAATTGGTAGGTCAAGGATTAGTTTCCGGGCCGGACAGACTGGAAACTTTCTTCGGAAATGTCACCTACGGCGACGGTTACAGCAGCGCTTTGCAAGCAGTTTTAAGAGGTCAAGCAGAAGTTGCAACCGTCTCAGAATACGCTTTGCTGCCGCCTTGGATCACAGCAGCAGAAGGCAAGCAGTTGCGAGTGCTGCAAAAAGTTCCCGGAGTTCCAGCCCACGGAATTGTGATTGACGATCGCGTTCCTGCACCCATGCGGGAAAAGCTGGTTAATGCTTTCATGAAAATGAACGAACCTGCAAACAATCAATTGTTCCGCAGTTTGTACAATTCCCAGAAATTGGTGAAAGTCGATCACACCAGCCATTTAGCAACGTTGCGCCAAGCTTTGGTGCGCGCCAAATTAGAGCCGTAATCTAATACTAATTCTGAAAAGTAGCACCTGAAATCCCTAGAGATACGGCAGTGCCGTGTCCCTACCGTTGGCGCATTAAATTAGTACAGTTACGTATAGATTGCACCTGAAATTCGTAGGGAGACGGCACTGCCGTCTCCCTACCGCAATATAAATCTCCAACCAGCCATCTGGTGCATTAAATTAATTACCAAAATAGTCAATAAATATCCGCCATGACTATCGAATGTTCCAATTTACAAACAGCTTATTCACCATCGCTAAATCGCCCGATTTTGAATGGAATTGATTGCCAAATCAAACAAGGGGAATTTGTGGCGCTGCTGGGTTTGAACGGTGCGGGAAAATCCACGCTTTTGCGTTCTTTTGTCGGGTTAATTCCCGTCAAAACCGGAGAAATTCGGATTAACGATACAGTCATAACTCCGCGCACGCTGAGGCGAATTCGGCGCGATATCGGCTTGATTTTTCAAGGCGGCGGGTTGGTAAAACAGCTACCCGCGATCGACAACGTGCTGTGCGGTTGCTTGGGAGGTTTGAATACTTGGGAGACGCTGTGGGGTTTTCCGAAGAAACAGCGCGATCGAGCTTTTGAGTTACTGGCAAATTTCGGACTCAAAGACCTAGCATATCAAAAAACCGGACAACTCAGCGGCGGACAGCAGCAAAAAGTCGCCATCGCCCGCGCTTTAATCCAATCTCCTCAAATTTTATTAGCTGACGAACCCACTGCCGGATTAGACGTAATCGCAGCCCAGCAAGTAATCGAAATCCTCGCTCAACTGCACCGAGAACAAGGAATGACAGTAGTTGTAGTATTGCACGATTTGGGAATGGCCAGCACTTATCCAGAAAGGGCGATCGTCCTCGATGCCGGTCAGATAGTCTATGATGGCAAATGCCACAACCTCTCCGACAAATTTAGCAAATTAACACCTCCAAAAGTAGAAGTGTGAACTCCTCTCTTCTCCACTCTTCCTCTGTGCCCTCTGCGCCCTCTGCGGTTCATTTAAAAAAGCCCCTTCACCAAACAAAAAATCTCTCTCTACATAAATCTCAAAATAAACGCAAATGACCGAAAAAAAATTAGATAATTTCTCAAAAAACTACGGCTGGATCAAAAATCTGGCTATAGCAGCAGGCTTAATTGTAATTTACGGTTGGGCGCTGCGAGGACTAGAAATAGATGCAGCAACCCTGGCCGGCAGTTGGCCTTACATGACCGATTTTATCTCGCGCTTGTGGCCGCCGAATCTGGAAATTATTGATGTAGCAATTAAAGCTTTGATCGAGACAATTCAAATGTCGCTTTGGGGAACGACAATCGGGGCAGTTATTTCCGTGCCAGTTGCTATTTGCAGCGCCCACAACATAGCACCAACGTGGCTGCAATGGCTGGCAAATTTGGTGCAAAATGCGGTGCGTTCTGTTCCTTCAATTGTGCTGGGGTTGCTGTTTGTATCGGCGACGGGTTTGGGCGCGCCGGCAGGTACTTTGGCCCTGGCAATTTATACGATCGGCTATCTGGCTAAATTTTATCAGGAGGCGATCGAATCAGTAGAAGCGCGATCGGTCGAATCTTTAAAAGTCGTAGGTGCATCTTGGCTGCAAGTTGCCCAATACGGCATTTTCCCGCAAGTATTGCCGCTAGCGTTGGGTTATACGCTGTGGATGTTTGAGTATAACATCCGGGCGGCTTCGGTGTTGGGAGTGGTCGGCGCTGGTGGAATTGGCTTTGAATTAGTGAATTATATCAGGTCTTTTGAATACAACAAGGCAACAACCATGATGTTAGTGCTGTTAGTAGTAGTCACGGTGATAGATATTATTAGCAGCAAATGGCGGCAGCGGCTAGAAACAAAATAAGGACTGGTTTAGAAACAAAATAAGGACACGGTAATGCCGTGTCCTTATTTTGTATTGTAGGGACACGGCATTGCCGTGTCCCCCCGTACCGCCGATATCCCGATTAGAATTCTTGCCGTTTAGAACAAGAACAATTCAGAATTACCGGAAACTCCCAAATTGACATCGACAGTTGCAAACAAACTGTTACCGCCAACAGTAGAACCGTTGCTATCGTAATACAGTTTAGTAGATGCAGACAAACTGTCGTAGATAGCCATGATCGACGGCCCGGTTAAAGTTGCTTCTAGCGCAGTTACACCAACTGTGCTGCTGTAAGCGTAGAAACTCGAACCCAAAGGCCCAGATCCGGTTGTAAACGCGGCAAAACCAGTTTTGTCGAGGTTAATTACATCATCAGCAATGCTGTAATTGGTAATTAAATCCCCGCCGCCAGCAGCAGTTCCGCTGAACACAAACACGTCCAAACCAGCACCGCCGTTGAGAACATTGGTTCCCACACCGCCGATTAAAGTGTCATTCCCGATGCCGCCGTTGAGAGTATCGCTACCGCCACCGCCGAAGAGGCTGTCATTGCCATCGTCGCCGGAAATGCTGTCGTTACCCAAACCGCCGTCGAAAATGTCGGCACCAGAACCGCCGCTGAGGATGTCAGCAAATTCAGTACCAGTGACGCTGTTAGCAGCCGCATCTCCTGTAAACAAGACAGGCGAGGTGAAATTGTAACCGCCAGCACCAGAACCGAAATTGTTAAAGGCGATCGGGAAAGTGTTCCCAGCAGCCGTTAAATCGGCAACGCTACCAGTATTAGTAGAAGTACCAGCCGCAGAAGCTGCGATCGTACCTGTGAATACAAAGTCCGCCGTTCCCAGATTGCTAGCAGCAGTACCCAAATTAGCAATCAAGGTAGAACCGCCCGCTGTCGTACCGTTCGAGTCAAAATACAACACAGTCTCGTTCGACGCATTCGTAAATGCGAAGAAACCAGCACTGGTTGAATTGCCCAGGGCTTTAGCTTGTGCAGCTTCCAAAGAGGCATAACTGCCGCCAGTGAAAATCACTAACTCTTTGCCAGTAATGTCAGGAGTTGAACCCGTAACACCGTCAAAGTTAGTCGTAGTCAAATTGCCGAAAGCGTTCGCGGTAAACTGGAATTTGTCAGTTCCAGAGGTAAAGTCGGTAATTGTATCACCGCCTTCGCCTGGTGCTTTGTAAACAAAGATATCCGCACCAGCACCACCAGTCAGAACATCTGCACCGCTGCCACCGCTGAAGATATCAGCAAACTCAGTACCAGTGACGCTGTTAGCACTGTCATTGCCGGTAAATAAGACAGGCGTGGTAAAGTTGTAACCGCCAGCACCAGAACCGAAATTGTTAAAGGCGATCGGGAAAGTGTTCCCAGCAGCCGTTAAATCGGCAACGCTACCAGTATTAGTAGAAGTACCAGTCGGAGAAGTACCAGAAGATGCGATCGAACCTGTAAATACAAAGTCCGCCGTTCCCAAAGTTCCAGCAGCAGTACCCAAATTAGCAATCAAGGTAGAACCACCGGCAATCGTACCGTTCGAGTCAAAATACAACACAGTCTCGTTCGCAGCATTCGTAAAGGCGAAGAAACCAGCACTGGTTGAATTGCCCAGGGCTTTAGCTTGTGCAGCTTCCAAAGAGGCATAACTGCCGCCAGTGAAAATCACTAACTCTTTGCCAGTAATGTCAGGAGAAACCCCGCTAACACCGTCAAAGTTAGTCGTAGTCAAATTGCCGAAAGCGTTGGCGCTAAACTGCAATTTGTCAACCCCAAAGGCAAAGTCAGTAATCGTATCCGGGCCTTCGCCTGCTGCTTTGTAAACAAAGATATCCGCACCAGCACCGCCAGTCAGAACATCTGCACCGCTGCCACCGCTGAGGATGTCAGCAAACTCAGTACCGGTGACGCTGTTAGCAGCAGCATCTCCGGTAAACAACACAGGAGTGGTGAAGTTGTAACCGCCAGCACCAGAACCGAAATTGTTAAAGGCGATCGGGAAAGTGTTCCCAGCAGCCGTTAAATCGGCAACGCTACCAGAGTTGGTAGAAGTTCCAGTGGGAGAAGTGGCTACCGAACCTGTAAATACAAAGTCCGCCGTGCCCAGATTGCTAGCAGCCGTACCCAAATTAGCAATCAAGGTAGAACCACCGGCTGTCGTACCGTTCGAGTCAAAATACAACACAGTCTCGTTCGACGCATTCGTAAATGCGAAGAAACCAGCAGTTGTAGAATTGCCCAAGGCCTTAGCTTGTGCAGCTTCCAAAGAGGCATAACTGCCCTGAGTGAAAATCACTAACTCTTTGCCAGTAATGTCAGGAGAAACCCCGCTTACACCGTCAAAGTTTGTCGTAGTCAAATTGCCGAAAGCACTGCTGACAAACTGGAATTTGTCAACCCCAAAGGTAAAGTCAGTAATCGTATCCGGGCCTTCGCCTGCTGCTTTGTAAACAAAGATATCCGCACCAGCACCGCCAGTCAGAACATCTGCACCGCTGCCGCCGCTGAGGATGTCAGCACCGCTACCGCCGCTGAGGATGTCAGCACCGCCACCACCGTTGATGATGTCAGCAAATTCAGTACCGGTGACGCTGTTAGCACTGTCATTGCCGGTAAATAAGACAGGCGTGGTGAAGTTGTAACCGCCAACACCTGAACCGAAATTGTTAAATGCGATCGGGAAAGTGTTCCCAGCAGCAGTTAAATCGACAACGCTGCCTGAGTTGGTAGAAGTTCCAGTGGGAGAAGTGGCGATCGCATCTGTAAATACAAAGTCCGCCGTTCCCAGATTGCTAGCAGCCGTACCCAAGTTCGCAATCAAGGTAGAACCACCGGCTGTTGTACCGTTCGAGTCAAAATACAACACAGTCTCGTTCGACGCATTCGTAAATGCGAAGAAACCAGCAGTTGTAGAATTGCCCAGGGCTTTAGCTTGTGCAGCTTCCAAAGAGGCATAACTGCCGCCAGTGAAAATCACTAACTCTTTGCCAGTAATGTCAGGAGTTGAACCGCTAACACCGTCAAAGTTAGTCGTAGTCAAATTGCCGAATTCGCTGGCTACAAACTGGAATTTATCAGTTCCCGCCTTAAAGTCGGTAATTTTATCGCCGCCTTCTTTAGTTGTCCTGTAAACAAAGAGATCCGCACCAGTGCCACCGCTGAGGACATCGGCACCGAGGTTGCCGGTGATGGTATCGTTGCCGTCGCCGCCTTGGAGGGTATCGTTTAAATTGCTGCCGACAATGTTGTCATCGCCTGCTAAACCATCGAAATTAACTGGGATCGAAAAATTGCTGAAATTCACATTGTCAGGACCGGCAGTACCCACAGGAACAGTTAGTGACGGGCCGGTGAAGACAAAGTTAGTGACTTGCAGGCGAATTTTCAACGAGAAACTGGCCACAATATCAAAGCGCGCCCCAACAGCAAATACCAGCACGGAACGGCCTGTTTCGGCATCTGTAAACTGACAGAAAGTAGGCGCGTCTGGGTTGCCGCCCAAAGCTGCAAACCGCGCTTGCAAAGTGGCGATGCTAGTAACGCTGATATCGTCGCTGAAGTCGAGCAAATTAGCGCTGCCGATCGACCCAAAAACAGAAGTAGCACTAATCACCAGTCGGGTCAAGCTAGAAACGCTGAGATTCGCAAAAGCTGACGTAGAAAACTCTAAAATATCGTCATCGACATTAAAGTCAGTAATTAAGTCAGCTTGTGCAACTGTTTTAATCTCTTCGCGGGAAGTCCGGTAAATAAAGCGATCCTTTCCAGCACCCCCAATTAGAGTATTGGTTCCTAGGCCGCCTTCGATCGAGTCATCGCCATCGCCGCCTTTAATTTTGTCGTTGCCGAGGCCACCGATGATTTTGTTTTTGCCTTTACCGACTTCGATATCGTCATCGTCATCGCCACCGTCGATATCGTTATCGCCATCGCCGCCTTTAATTTTGTCCTTGCCTTTGCCTCCTTTTATTTTGTTGTTGCCTTTACCGACTTCGATATCGTCATCGTCATCGCCACCGTCGATATCGTTATCGCCATCGCCGCCTTTAATTGTGTCCTTGCCCAAGCCTCCTTTTATTTTGTTGTTGCCTTTACCGACTTTGATATCGTCATCGCCATCGCCGCCGTCGATATCGTCATCGCCATCGCCGCCTTTAATTGTGTCATTGCCTTTGCCACCTTTAATTGTGTCTTGGGCATTACCGCCTGTAATGTCATTGCCAGCATCGCCGCCTGTAATGTTGTTAGCCAGCGTCGTGGAACCGACAATAACTTGAGCAACTGTATTGCCAGCAAAATTAAAGATAGTTTGATTGAATGACGGAGGAGTAACCACCCTCAAACCTGGAGTTGGAGTTGGAGTGGAAACATTGTTGTTCCCCGAAACATTAACTCCCAAAAAGTCGCCAGCATTGAGAATTGTTGCGTTGACATTCAACAATAGCGTCAGCGCGAAGTTATTGACCCGAATTTCGGTATTGACACCGACTTGTACAAACGTCAAGCTGCTAAAGTTCAAGTCGCCAAACAGCAGAAACTTGTCGCTGTCGTCTGTGTAGTCAGTGATGACTGAAGTGTTGGTAGTGGTTGTGTTACTCATGACAAAAACGTCATCTCCAGCACCGCCGACACAGGTATGGTTGCCAGTACCGCCCATCAGCGTATCGTTGCCAGTACCGCCCATCAGCGTATCGTCGCCGTTGCCGCCGCCGACAACGCTGTCGTCGCCGTCGCCACCGTCTGCCATGTCATTGCCGTCGCCAGTAACGAGGGTATCGCTGCCAGCACCGCCCATCACGGTATCGTCGCCGTCGCCGCCGATCACGCTGTCGTCGCCGTCGTCACCACTGCAAACGTCGTTGCCAGAACCGCCAATCAGGGTATCTTTGCCGTCGCCGCCGCTAACGCTGTCGTCGCCGTCGTCGCCACTGCAAACGTCGCTGCCGGCACCGCCGCTAACGCTGTCGTCGCCGGTGCCGCCGCTAACGCTGTCGTCGCCGTCGTCGCCACTGCAAACGTCGCTGTCGGCACCGCCGCTCACGGTATCGTCGCCGATGCCGCCGCTAACGGTATCGTCGCCGTCGTCGCCACTGCAAACGTCGCTGCCAGCACCGCCGATCACGGTATCGTTATCTTTGCCACCGTTAAGGTTGTCGTCGCCGTCGCCGCCGCTAACGTTGTCGTTGCCCCGATCGCCCCTGACGGTATCGTTGCCTTCGCCGCCCTCGCATTTGTCGTCGCCTTTGCCGCCGTAGACGGTATCGCTGCCGGCGCCGCCGTCAACGTCATCATCTCCCTCGTTGCCGTGTACCCAGTCATCGCCGTCATCGCCTTTGCAGATATCTTTGTCGCTGCCGCCAAAGATACTGTCGTTGTCTTTACCGCCGTTAATGGTGTCGTTGCCTTTGCCACCATTAAGCTTGTCTTTATCGCGATCGCCCTTTATTTCATCATCGTCATCGCCGCCTTCGCAATCATCGTCACCTTTACCTCCGTAGATTTTATTTTTTTTGTCGCGGTTTCCTTTGATTGTGTCATCGCCTTTTTTGCCGAATATCTCATCCTGCTCGCCGGTGGCGACAATTAAGTCATCGTCATCAGTACCGACGACTGTTCGGCGGGGATCGCTGCCACTATTATCATCGTCATTTTTGTCGCCCGCACTTTCTTCGGGTAGGCTGTTAAATTCAGCAATTGTGCTGTTATCTTCAGCGCTTTTTTCGGATGCGTCAGACAGATCCGAAACTTGGCCGTTACCGATGTTTTCGCCGATCGCTTCGTCAATTAACTTGGCTAACCCCTCGTCGGAATTTTTAATGGTGTCGCGCAAAGCCTCAAGCCGATCGAGATTGCTGGCTGAAAGCCCGAACTCTGCTTCGCCGTCATCGAGGGCCGATGCAAACAAACTGGTTTCTGTATTGTCAGGATTTTGTGTTTCATCTCGATCGGGAAAAAGTGTTCCCGATACATTTTCTAACAACATTTCTTCTTCCATCGTTGATATTTCCCAAAAACGGTTGAGCTTCTTAGAATCAATTTATCAGTAAGCAGGAGGCAGCAGAAGAAAAAATTTATAACTTCATACTTTCGCCTGCTGGAGGAATTGGCGTCCTCATCTTTACTGTTATAGATGCCACTTAAACTGCAAGGGTTTTTTTCGCTCAGTTGCGAGTTTTATATTCTGCAATTGCGAACCGAAATTAATCGATCCGCCACATACACCGTAAGTGCTGCGCCGAAGCGCACAGCGTTTGAGATGTTCTCGGTACTTTCTACAGTAAGCTGCGCCGAAGTGCGCCTAATTGTAGATTCTCTACGTAATTTCTACAGTGAATTAGCTGAATTTAAACTCACAACTTACAACTCCCAGATAACTACCCAAAACCTTTATCCCCAAAATTTTACCCTTGCTTTTCTTGCGATCGAGCCTGGGTGCATTGAAGTTTTGTAACACTCCCAGATTTGATAAATCCTTCCCTGACTTAGGATTTGCATTTCTTTAACAAGAGACTGCACCCTCCTAATTTTAGTTCCCGATGATTAATTAGAAATTTAGATATTTAGCCCGGGTAAATATTTGTTTTAATTTTCAGTTGCTTAATTTTGTCTCGATTTCACCGAGCCGAGCGAACTAAAATATTTTTCAGTAAAAAAATACGTATAAAATATATATTATGTCAAGACAGATTGTATAATTCAGAAATGGACAGGAATAAACGCAGGAGTTGTTTTTGGTTAAAATTGTAAGCTCGATCGGCATTTGGAGCGGGAATGACACACGGCGAGGCTGCGAAACCCGGTTGCTTTGTAGAGGCTTCGCTACCAAATCCAATATTTCTCCGAGAAACCGGCCTGATGAGGCTTAATCCTCTAGATGACAACAATGATTATTGCTTGAGAGGACGGGAATAATTTGATGGCCGTTCTATTGTTGAGAATTATTCCCTTTTTAACTTGATTTTTGCTGCTTCACTTTAACTAGATTAAGACAGTAAAAAAAAATCCAATAACATGAAAATGGTAAATTAGCAACGATCGATTAGCAACGATCGATGGTCAACTATCGATGACCGACCGCCGCTCAGGTCTTACGGATGAGGGCCCAAGGCTTACGGATGAGGGCCCAAGGTTGACCAATTCATTAATTGACACAAAATCAAAATTTCAGATGGGGGGTTGGTGGTACAGGATAAGCGGTTAAGACAGATCGACAGATCGCCGAAAAAACAAAATTCTCAAGTTTGCCTCCAATATTGCCCTGAAACCGGTTGGTGAGAGCCGAAGTAATTTTAATAAGAACTAGAGATCCGTCTGGTAAAGTGCCTCCAATTAAACTTTACTCAGCAATCAGAAACTCAAGTTCGCCACGAATCTAAAGGGGTCTGCGGTAGAGGTGCAAAATGTTAAAGATAGCAAGATTGGAGAAAATGCGGCTTTCACTGAGCCACAGGGCAATCAAAACTAATAAACTGTTATTAAAGTACAACTTTTATATCCTCAAAGTGTTTGAACAAATATACTTGACCCCAGCGTTCGCCCGATCGGGGGAAGCGCATTCAAAAACTTTGATTCAAACAGTAAAAATTATTTTGCCGGTCGCTATTGCTAGCCGCAAAAACGCAGGCAAATTCAGAATTAAGGCGGGAGGGCGCTAAATCGGTGAGCCAGGAATTTCAACTCTCAGTCACCCCTGTTGGGGACGACGAATATCTAGTGCGGACAGAAAGGGTTGCACCCGGTGTACCCTTAGCAGAAGAACAAGTCCGCTGGCCGATCGACGAATGGCTTGCACTGTCTGCTCAACTGATGAACGACCCGCTAGTGGGCTTGCTCCAAGGAAAAGCATTACAGGGAACCAGTGTTGCTGGTCGCGGAATCTCGCGCTCGGGAAACCACTCAGCACCGAATTTAGTAGCCCTCGGGCAACAATTATATAGCGGGCTGTTTCAAGGAAACTTGCGCGATAGCTGGACTTGCGCTCAAGGCATCGCCCAGCACCGCCGAGAAGTGCTGCAACTGCGGCTCGGCCTCAAAGGCCGGCGATTGCCGCGGCTGCCGTGGGAAGTTCTGCACGCGGACGATCGCCCTTTGGCAACCGGCACCGATGTCGTGTTTTCCCGCTACCAACCAGGTACAAGTTTGTTCAAACAAACCCGGATACAGCCCAGCAGCGGGCCGCTAAAAATTTTAATGGCGATCGCCTCTCCGAGCGATCGAGATAGCTTGCAGCTCAAGCGAGAAGTGCTCCACCTGCAACAAGAACTCCAAAACCGCACCGCTAACCCCCTCAAAAACAGCCCCCACTCGGAAATTCAACTGACTATTCTCGAACAGCCCGATCGAGAACAACTCACCCAAGCCCTAGAACAAGGACACTACCAAGTCCTGCACTACGCAGGCCACAGCAACCTAGGTTCCAGAGGTGGCGAACTCTACCTAGTCAGCAGCCGCACCGGCTTAACCGAAACCTTGAGCGGCGACGACTTAGCTGGATTGCTCGTTAACAACGGTATTCAGATGGCCGTGTTCAACTCCTGCCGCGGCGCCTACGGCGACCCCTCAGAGCTCCTGGACGACAGCCCGGAACGCAACTTAACCGAAGCTCTAGTGAAGCGGGGCATTCCGGCAGTGCTAGCAATGGCAGAAAGCATCCCCGACGATGTAGCCCTAACTCTCACGCGGCTGTTTTACCGCAACCTCAATCAAGGCTATCCAGTCGATCTCAGCCTGAGCCGAGCTAGGGCTGGGCTAATTTCTGCCTACGGTTCTCACCAGTTATACTGGGCTTTGCCCATTCTCTACCAGCACCCGGACTTTGACGGCTATCTGATCGGCGCCCCAGCCCAAAGCACGGTATCCGGGTCTCGGGTGCAAATAATCGCGTCGGGAACGCAGCAGGCGATCGCGGGTACAGAATGGAAGGCGCCGTCTTCGGTTTCGGCGATCGCCCAATACCCGCCAATGCCAGCCAATCGACCGGACGAGTCAGACAGTTCTGACGGCGAAGTCTGGGAATACTTTCCCGACCAATTCAAAAATCGCAGGGATTGGGTTCACCAGAACGATCGACCCGAGGCTGCTAATTCACCGAACTCACCGACGGCTAAGCCGTCCTGTATTCCTAATCCTGAGTCTGCGGCGATCCAAGCAACTTGTGCTGGTGTACCGACTCAGAAACCGTTAAAAAAACCGGGATTGAAAAAATCTGTGGCCCTGATGCTTTGCTTGTTGCCCGTTGCTTTGAGTGCTGGCTTTTTTGGGTGGCGGTACTCGCACCACCGAAGCACAAAACCGGAAGAGTTACTGCCGGCGGTACGGACTCCCCTGTCGCAAAATTACCTGCAACAACGCCACTAAAAGCGATCGCCCAGTGGAATGCCGAGTTTTGACCCGCTTGCCCTGGCTCCAAACTGGGTGCGGTTTCTGCTGGCAATTTGCGATCGGCTGCCGCTGGAAAAGTTATCAAACCCACATTCCGCACCCCCAACTGGCACATAGGGGGATTGAGGGAGTAAAAGTGAATCATCCAAGACAAAAATGAG
>NZ_JAUBRJ010000108.1:14654-17039 GCF_036701805.1 Microcoleus sp. N3A4 | reverse complement strand
CCCAGTAATCACTTCAGGGTTGAATTTTTAAAATTTATAACCATCAATTCTATTTAAAGACCTGCGGAATGTGGGTTCCAACTCTCTTGACAAGTTTAGATCGAAGAATCGAAAAAAAAACAATAGAAAACCCCCAAACCCGATTTTAAAAAGAGTTTGGGGGTTTTATTCCTAAATCCAGTTTAAATCACAACTTACTCGGCTCGATCGCCGGAGCACGCAGAGACACAGTTTTATCCGCAGCAGCCTTAGCCACAAGCGACGGCACAGAATCGCGCAATTTTGCAGTCAACTGTACAGTAGTCGCATCGTAAACCTGAGTCAGCATCTTCGGATACAAACCAATGCCAATAATCGGCACTAACAAAGCCGCAATAATAAACACTTCTCGCGGTTCCGCATCCACCAATTCCTCGTGTTCCGACAATTCCTTATTTTCAGGGCCGTAGAAGATTTCACGCAGCATCGACAGCAGATAAATCGGAGTCAAAATCACGCCGACAGCAGCGAGAAATACCACGCAAACCTTAAACACGGGATTGTAAGCATCGCTGGTTGCAAAACCCACAAACACCATCAATTCTGCTACAAAACCGCTCATTCCCGGCAAAGCCAAGGAAGCCATAGAACAAGCAGTCCACATTGCAAAAACCTTACGCATTTTCTTCCCGACACCGCCCATTTCGTCGAGCATGAGCGTGTGAGTGCGATCGTAAGTGCAACCTACCATGAAGAACAAACTCGCCCCGATCAAACCGTGGGAAACCATTTGCAGCATAGCACCGCTAGTTCCCAAATCGGTAAACGAAGCTATCCCAATCAGCACAAACCCCATGTGCGAAATCGAAGAATAAGCAATTTTCCGCTTCAAATTGCGCTGAGCAAAAGAAGTTAAGGCGGCGTAAACAATATTTACCACACCCAAAATTACTAAAATCGGTGCGAAGGTAGCGTGAGCATCGGGGAGCATTCCCGCATTCATCCGCAGCAAAGCGTAGCCGCCCATTTTTAGCAGAATTCCTGCTAGCAACATATGGGCGGGTGCGGTTGCTTCGCCGTGAGCGTCAGGGAGCCAAGTGTGCAGTGGAAAAATTGGCAGCTTGACGCCGTAAGCTATTAAGAAACCTGTGTACAGTAGCAATTGTATATTGGTGCTGTAATCTTTAGCTGCGATCGCCCGCATATCGAAAGTCACCGTATCCCCGTAAAACGCCATCGTCAGCCCGCCCAGCAAAATAAACAGCGAACCGCCTGCGGTGTATAAGATAAACTTAGTTGCTGCGTAGAGGCGCTTCTTGCCGCCCCAGATTGACAAAATCAGGTAAATCGGGACTAATTCCAGTTCCCAAACCAGGAAAAAGAGCAACATATCCTGCACGGCAAAAACTGCGATTTGCCCGCCGTACATTACCAACATCAAAAAGTAAAAAAGCTTCGGTTTAAATGTGACCGGCCAAGCTGCTAAAGTAGCCAGCGTAGTAATAAAACCTGTCAGCAAAATCAGGGGCATCGATAAACCGTCAGCACCCACAGACCAATTCAAATCGAGTTGCTGCACCCAAGTATAACTTTCTACCAGTTGCAAATCTGGATTGCTGAAGTCGTACTGAGTGTAAAAAGCGTAAACAAGTAGGGCAAAATCGATCAAACCCACAATTAGGGCATACCACCGCACCGTCTTGCCATCCTTATCGGGAATTAAAGGAATCAGCAAGGACGCAGCAATGGGAAACAGAATTGTTGTTGTTAACCAGGGAAAGTTAGCTGTATCCATTGCGTTTTAAAATGATCCATCAGTTATTAGGTTTAAACACCTTTTTGCAATTTTAGCCTAAATTTTATACTTTCTTCATGAAACCAGAGACGGTAGGGGACGGTAAAAATGAAATAAAAATACTCAGGCAAAATCATAATTTTTAATAATTTTTAAGATCGAAAGTCCTGAGAAAGTAGGGTGCGTCGCTGGCAAATTTTTCGGTAATCTCTCACAATCTCATGGCGACGCACCGCCGTGATTGTCAGGTGCGTCGCCATGAAATTGTCGCTGTGCGTTGAATTAGTCGATCGCGACGCACCCTACAGAAACTGTAGGGGACGGTAAAAATGAAATAAAAATACTCAGGCAAAATCATAATTTTTAATAATTTTTAAGATCGAAAGTCCTGAGAAAGTAGGGTGCGTCGCTGGCAAATTTTTCGGTAATCTCTCACAATCTCATGGCGACGCACCGCCGTGATTGTCAGGTGCGTCGCCATGAAATTGTCGCTGTGCGTTGAATTAGTCGAGCGCGACGCACCCTACAGAGACGGTAGGGGACGGTAAAAATGAAATAAAAATACTCAGGCAAAATCATAATTTTTAATAATTTTTAAGATCGAAAGTCCT